>JAHEIJ010000003.1 GCA_024639445.1 Gammaproteobacteria bacterium | reverse complement strand
TTTTCGGTTTGCAATAAGGGACGGCTGCGATCGCGCTGAGTGCGTTCGAGGAGTAGATCGATACTGGCTGATAGGTAGATCACAGTTCCGCGGGTCTTGAGGCAGTTGCGATTGGCTTCAGACAGTACGGCACCGCCACCAGTGGCCAGCACGATATTCTGCCGTTGGCTCAGTTCATCGATCATGGTCTGCTCGCGTTTGCGAAAACCTTCCTCGCCTTCAACATCGAATATCCAGGGGATGGTCGCGCCGCTACGAGCTTCTATTTCATGATCGCTATCGAGGAATTCCATCCCCAGTGCTTCTGCCAGCTGGCGGCCAATTGAGGTTTTACCGGCGCCCATGGGGCCGACCAGAAAGATATTGGGTTTGGGAGTCATCCTTGGAAGGGGGAACCTGCTATACGTCTGCGGCCATGACAAGTCATGGCCGCGTCAGGCCTTAGAGCTGGATTTCTTCTTTAAGCAGTTTCGGGGTAACAAAGATCAGCAGCTCCTGCTTGTCGTTCGATTCAGACTTGTTGCGAAACAAAACTCCGACCAGGGGCAGGTCGCCGAAGAAAGGCACACGGTTGATGCTTTTAGATTTCGTTTGCTCGTAGATACCACCGAGTACCACGGTTTCACCGTTGTCCACCAGTACTTGGGTTGTGACGCTCTGGGTATTGATGGGTGGTATGTTATTTATCCCTGCATTGGCGAAGTCCGGGCTGTCCTTATTTACGGCCAGATCCATGATAACGCGATCGTCCGGGGTGATTTGCGGGGTCACTTTCAGGCTCAGCACGGCCTTTTTAAATGAAGTGGTTGTCGCCCCACTGGAAGATGCTTCCTGGTAGGGAATTTCCTGACCGGACTCAATGGTGGCTTCTTGCTGATTGGCGGTGATGACTTTGGGGCTGGAAACGGTTTCGGATTTACCTTCTGACTGGGCGGCAGACAGCTCTAAATCCAGCAGGGTGCCAAACGGTAGCTTGGCAATGGCCAGGCCGATACTACCCGCCGAGGTGGCCGCCGGCAGATCGACATTCAGGCGCTCAGATAGCGTGGGGGTAACGCCTGTTGTTGCCGCAGCGGCTTGCTCTATTGTACCTGAAGTCGCAATGTTGCGGCTGCCGCTGGTGGTTTCGCTTGAGAGCCCAAACTTGACACCCAGATCACGTGTAAACGAATTGGTAGCCAATACAATACGGGATTCGATCAACACCTGGCGGATGGGGATATCCAGCTCTTCTACCAGGGCAATTATCTGATCGACATTGCCTGCGGTATCCTGCACCAGTAGCTTGTTGGTGCGTTGATCAATCGTTACATTGCCACGCGCCGACATGAAGGATTTTTCCTTGGACTGAATCAACGCGGCAAGGTCACTGGCTTTCGCGTAATTGACCTGTATGGTTTCATTGAGGAGAGGCGCGAGTTCGACAACTTGTTTGCTGGCTTCCAGTTCCAGTTTTTCACGTGCGGCAATTTCCTCCGTCGGCGCAATCAACATCACGTTGCCTGAGACCCGCTTGCCTAAACCCTTGGTTTTGAGGACGATGTCCAGCGCCTGATCCCAGGGTACGTTTTTGAGACGCAGAGTCAGATTACCACTTACGGTGTCACTTACGACCATGTTGATGCCGGTGAAATCGGCGATTAACTGCAACACGGCACGGACTTCAATGTTCTGGAAGTTCAGTGACAGGCGTTCACCCGTAAAGCCGAACTTGGTGCGCTGTTTTTCCGTTTCAACCTTTTTAACAACAGGTTTCAGGTCAATGGTCAGTCTTTCATCAGCCTGATAGGCGATATGGTCAAAGTCAGTTAGCGCCGAAATGATGAGACGTACATCATTGCCGTGATTAAAGGCATCAACGGTCTGCACCGGGGTGGCGAAATCAATCACATCAAGGCGACGTTCCATGTCTTCCGAGAGAGCACTGTTTTTCAGGGTGACAATGACTTGTTTGCCCCGCTTGGTCATATCGACGGCAGTATTCGGATCAGCCAGGGTCAGCTCCACCCGGCCTTCACCTTTGGTTCCTCGGCGAAAATCCAGGTTGAGAATGTTAACAGCTGCGCCCGTTTCAGCCGCCGCTGAGGTTGCCGGTTTTTCCGCTGCAAAACTGGCGGCAGTATCATCGTTAAGAGTTATGATGACATCATTCCCACTGACAGATGTGGTGTAACTTACCAGTTTGGCCAGGTTGATAACGACACGCGTCCGACCCCCGGCTTCAACCGCGTTAATACTGCGCGCGACACCGATCCCGATGTCCTGGCTTTTCCTGGGTAGGTTGATGGTGGTATCCGCAAAATCGAAAGCAATCCTTGCGGGACTGTCGATTGTAAAACTGGTGGGCTCGCTCGCGGGCTCTTGCAAGCTGATTTTGATCTGTACTCGGTCACCCGGCAAAGTAGAAAAGCTGACATCTTGTAAGCTATTTGACAGTACGGCTGTAGCGGGCAACAGACAGAGCACAAGAATGCCAGTTAACATTGAACTGAATGTCGTATTTCTGGGAGAGAGGTGTGTGTTATTCATTATCTTGATCTCCAGCGGGTACTACTCTGACAGGCTGAGTGATGCAATGCGATCCACCCAGCCCCCGGTTGCACCATTGGGTATGATTTCCTTCAGCTTTATTTCAGTTTCGGTTATTTCAAGGATTTCGCCGTAGTTGGCACCCATGTGGTTGCCCACTTGAACGCGATAAACGGTATCATCCGGAGCAGATACGAGCGCCCATACGATGCCCTTCTTTTCTAAAGTTCCGACATATTTCAGACTGTCGAGGGGAAATTCCTCCAGTGCTTCACGTTTTCGCTGGATATCGGGACGAATACCGCTATCCTCGGCTGCTGCACTGTGGATTTCTTCAATGTATTGAGAGAAAGGGTCCCTTCGATCTTCATCCAGGTAGGCGTATGTTTCGTAGGGTTTCACCTCCGGCAAGGGTTTAATAGGACCACCTTTGCGGGCTTTTACTTTAGTTACATAGTCAACCAGGTCACCATGCTGTTCCCCACTGCAAGCAGTCAGCAGCATAAAAGAGGCGAGCAGCATCACCAGGCTGAACTTGGATTTATAAGAACATTCTGTTGTTATCTGTCGTCTACTGTGTTGCATTGCAGCCATTGATACTATTACCGACCTATTGAATTAGTAGTTATGCTATCTTTTTTTCTTTCTGGCACTGGCGATTTCCGCCTCATCCAGATAGCGATAGGTTTTGGCCAGAACATTCATAGTTAGCTGTTCACCACCTTTACCACCAGAAATTGAGATATTATGTAGCGTGACAATTCGTGGCAAGGCCGCGATACCGCTGACAAATCGTCCAAACTGATGGTAGTTACCGGTCATTTTTATGGTGATGGGCAATTCGGCATAGAAGTCAATCTGGCGTTCTGCCTGCGGCTGGAATAATAGAAATTCGATACCACTGGCGAGGCCGGTCTGGGAAATATCCACCAGCAGATCTTCCACCTCGGTTTTACTCGGTAGTTGTCTCAACATGGCGCCAAAGGATTGCTTCATTTCCTCCATTTGTTTTTTATAGGCATCAAGCTGGACAGCTTTGGCCTGTTTAGCCTCGAAATCCTGTTTCAAACTGGTTTCTTCAGTCCGTTTGCGTTCGAGGTCGTCAAGCTGCTTTTTGGTATCCAGAAAATAACCAAGCAGTAGCACGGCAATACAAATTACAGCTATTAGTGCTGCCTTCACCGGTATCGGCCATGAGCCGAGGCTACTAAGGTCCAGATTATTCAGATCGATGTCTTTCATTTCTTGTTCTCTTCGACCTGGCTGATTTGTTGGGCCTGAAGTACGAAGCTGCGCTCATCGGCGTCTTTGCCTTGTTTCCTGATGACTTGCAGTTTTGGGCTGCTGAGCCAGGCTGAGCTATCTATATTGCGCATCAAGGCGGAAACCCGGGCATTGGACTGGGCCATTCCATCCAGATTTAGAGATTTGCCACTCTGTTGCATGCTTGTCAGATAAGTGCCCTCCGGCATGACCTTGACGATTTCGTCAAACAGGTGGACCACTTCGGGACGATTACGCTGTAGAGTTTCGATGACTTCCATTCTCGCCAGCAGGCTTTTTTTCTCTTGTGCAAGGCTATTGATTTCCTTGATTTGTTTTTCGACCTTGTTGATTTCCGTTTTCAGGAAATCATTACGGGACTGCTGGTTGCCTATCATGCCGGCGATTTGGATATGGACCGCCAGTACGATCAAGGCCATCAGTACTGCTGACAGACCCATGATTGTCAGGAACTGGCGCTGCTGTTCTTTGCGTAGTTCTTCACGCCACGGTAGGAGGTTAATCTGTGCCATCAGTCAAAACTCCTCATGGCCAACCCGCAGGCAATCATCAAAGCCGGGGCGTCGTTACTCAGACTCTGCGCCTTCACCCGTGAAGCCAGGGTCATATTGGCAAACGGGTTAGCGATGGAAGTATGCACACCCAGCTTGTCGGCAATCATCTCGTCAATTCCGGGGATCATGGCGCTCCCCCCTGCCAGCACAATATGGTCAACATTGCTGTAGTGACTGGAGGAGAAGAAAAACTGCAGGGAACGACTCACCTGCTGGGCCATGGCGTCCTTGAAAGGTTCGAGCACCTCGGGGACATAATTATCAGGCAGGCCACCCTGACGTTTGGCCATGCCGGCCTCTTCATAGGACAGGCCATAGCGACGCTGAATTTCTTCGGTCAGCTGTTTGCCGCCGAATACCTGTTCGCGAGTGTAGATGGTTTTCAGATCATGCATAACATTGAGCGTGGTCATGGTGGCACCCACGTCAACTACTGCAATGGTCTGCTCGATTCCTTGTTCAGGCAGTTGAGGCGCCAGCATGGAAAATGCGTTCTCTATGGCATAGGCTTCGACGTCTATAATTTTGGGTTTCAGGCCGGCCAGCTCGATGGCGGCCACACGGACATCAACATTTTCACTGCGTGAAGCAGCCAGCAGGACATCGACGCGTTCCGGGTCGTTTTCCGTTGGGCCCAGCACTTCAAAATCGAGATTGACTTCTTCCAGGGGATAGGGAATGTATTGGTCTGCTTCCAGCTGGATTTGCTGCTCCATATCCTCTTCAGTGAGTGCCGCTGGCATTGCAATGGTTTTGGTAATTACCGCTGATCCGGCAACAGCGGCGGCGGCAAATTTAGTCCGGCTACCGGAGCGTTTGACGGCCCGTTTAATGGCTTCACCCACGGCCTCGACATCCGCGATGTTCTTTTCAATCACGGAATTGGGGGGCAGGGGCTCAACTGCGTAACTTTCAACACGCAGGCGATCGCCGCTCTTACCCAGCTCCAGTAATTTGATCGCCGTGGAACTGATGTCCAGCCCCACTACCGGGGGTTTTTTCGGCTTGAATAAGTCGGCTAGACCCATAATTCTTCTTTATTAGCTTAGGGTTAGATGAACTATATGTATAACTACTTTAGGTTTCAGAGTCAACTATAGGTCAACTAATGGATAAATACAAATACATCATAGTGTTAACCCCGTTGAGGCAGTATACTGGGCACTCCGTCTATTATCGGCCTCTATTTCCTGAAACTTTATATAAAATAAGCATATGAAGCCTGTTTTTAAGAAAATGGTCACAATTCTTGCGGCCTCTTTCCTGTCATTATTGTTGCTGGGCGCACTCGGTCTGCTCGCCGCCTATATCTACATTACACCCCGGTTGCCGGAAATCGATACACTCAAGGATATGCAGCTCCAGGTTCCCTTACGGGTCTATGCCTATGGGGGCGAGCTGATCGCTGAATTCGGGGAGATGAAGCGCAGCCCGATGGAATACAAGGAGTTCCCCGCAAGGCTGATCCAGGCAGTGCTGGCGGCGGAAGATGACCGCTTTTTTGAGCACCCGGGCGTGGATTACCAGGGCATTTTGCGCGCGACCTACCATCTGGTACGGACCGGTGAGAAAGGTCAAGGCGGTAGCACCATCACCATGCAGGTGGCCCGGAATTTTTTCCTTAGTCGCGAAAAAACCTATCTGCGTAAACTCAACGAGATATTCCTTGCCCTCAAGATTGAAGGGGAACTCAGCAAGCAGGAGATCCTTGAGCTTTATCTCAACAAAATCTATCTGGGGAAACGGGCCTATGGTTTCGCAGCGGCTGCCCAGGTGTATTACGGTAAGCTACCAGAGGAACTGACCATGGCAGAGATGGCCATGGTCGCCGGTCTGCCCAAGGCGCCGTCCCGCTATAACCCGGTGGTCAACCCCGAACGCGCCAAAATAAGACGTGATTATGTGCTCGGGCGGATGCATGAACTGGATTACATCACTGACGAACAGTACCAGATGGCATTGGCGGAACCGGTGCATGCAGAAGTTCATGGCCTGGAAGAGGATTTAGAGGCGCCCTATGTGGCGGAAATGGTGCGCAACGAAATGGTGTCTCGCTATGGCGAGGCGGCCTATACCGAAGGCTACCAGGTCCATACTACGGTCAAAGCGCATTTGCAGCAGGCCGCTAACGAGTCGTTGCGTCGGGGCCTCTTGGCGTATGATCGCCGTCACGGCTATCGTGGCGTTGAAGGACATATTGAGCTTTTCAGTAACGATGCCGTCGATGACACCGAGTCCTGGCAGGCCGCGCTACGCGAGGTTTCCACCAGCGGCAACTTGGTTCCCACGGTTGTTTTTGAGCTGGAGGAACAGGCGGCCTGGGGCTATACCCGTGAGGGCAATATTGTCCATTTGCCCTGGGAGCAGTTGGCTTGGGCTAGAGAATATATCGATGATAATCACGTCGGCCCAGAGCTGGAATCAGCGGATCAAATCCTC
The DNA here is from genome assembly GCA_024639445.1 of Gammaproteobacteria bacterium. Classification (GTDB taxonomy): domain Bacteria; phylum Pseudomonadota; class Gammaproteobacteria; order UBA6429; family Thiohalophilaceae; genus JAHEIJ01. The sequence goes on along the minus strand of JAHEIJ010000003.1, from coordinate 13,297 downwards.
AAGCCCGGCGATATCATCTACACCGTCCCCGCCCAGCCTGGCTGTAGCTGGCTGGCCAAAAAACCGACCGTTGGTGGGGCGCTGGTTTCCCTGAATCCGGACGATGGTGCGATTGAAGCACTCGTTGGCGGCTTTGATTTTTACGAGAGTAAATTCAATCGCGTAACCCAGGCCAATCGCCAGCCCGGCTCCAGTTTCAAACCGTTTGTTTATACGGCGGCGATCGATAAGGGATTTACAGCAGCCACCATTATTAATGATGCCCCGGTGGTGTTTGATGCCCCTGGGCTGGAGGATGCTTGGCGACCGGAAAATTACAGTGGCCAATTCTATGGGCCAACCCGCCTGCGTCAGGCTCTGTTTAAGTCGCGTAACTTGGTGTCGATTCGCTTGTTACGTGATATCGGGATTGGCTATACAGTGCGTTATGCCCAGCGGTTTGGCTTTCAGCGAGCGAGCTTGCCAAGGGATTTGTCGCTGGCACTGGGCAGTGGCACCCTCACCCCGCTGGAACTGGCACGGGGATACACGACTTTTGCAAATGGCGGGTATTTGGTGGAGCCCTATCTTATCGATCATGTGTTGGGTCCTAATGGCCAGGTGATTATGACTGCCAATCCCAGCCAGGTGTGTGTCGCCTGCATCGAGGAACAGGAAGCCAGTCAGCAGGCAGAAGCGGAACAAGTGGCCGGTAGTGAGCTTGCCCCGACACCTGCGGATAAAAAACCGATGGTCAGCAAGGAGGAAGCGGAGGAGGAGGTCGCAGCGCGTGAACTGGCCCAGCTCAAGCAGGAGGAAATGGAGCCATCTGAGCGTGAGCAAGTTCTGCAGGGTCCGAGACCACGTCAGGTGGCAGCCCGCGTTATTAATCCCCAGGTCGCCTTCCTGATGAATACCATGATGCGGGATGTCATTCTGCAGGGTACCGGGCGTGGCGCCCTGGTCCTGCAACGCAAGGATTTGGCGGGGAAAACGGGGACGACCAATGATCAGCGTGATGCCTGGTTTGCCGGGTTTAATCGCAGTGTCGTGACCATTGCCTGGGCGGGATTCGATAATCCGCAACCCCTGGGGGATCGGGAAACCGGTGCCCGTGCGGCTTTGCCGATGTGGATTGACTATATGCGTGTGGCACTGGCGGAAAGTGAAGAAACGCCGCTAATCCAACCGCCGGGCATCGTGACCGTCAGGATAGACACCCGCACCGGCGAATTGGCCGAGGCGGATAGTCCGGAGGCGATGTTTGAATATTTCCGTAGTGATCATGTCCCTACCGGCAAGGCTGATACCCAGGTAGCAGAAGATCCGGATGGCGAAGCCCCGGTTGGGGATATCACTGAGCAGATCTTCTAACAGTATGGCTCATCGAAACAACAGAGAACGGCAGATGCGCGAACGTCTGGCGCAGGAAGCTGCCCAGATTCTGGCCGAGACAGGGAGTCGTGATTTTTTTGCCGCCAAACGTAAGGCTGCCGAACACCTGGGTGCGGTCGATACCCGCAATATGCCCAGCAATAGTGAAATCGAAGAGGCATTGATGACGTACCAGCGGTTGTTTCGTGCTGATCACCAGCCTCAGGAACTGCGGCGATTGCGACAAGTGGCGCTGCAAGCCATGAAATTTTTTGCTGGGTTCAAACCGCGTCTGGTTGGCAGTGTCCTGCGCGGTACTGCGGACACCAACTCCACCGTGACCTTGCATGTGTATGCCGGCGCGGCAGAGGAAGTCGGTTTGTACCTGATGGAAAATGCCGTTCCATTTGAGACGGCGGACCGGCGTTTGCGCTTTGGGGTTGAGCGCTATCAGACTTTGCCGGCGTATCGTTTTCTGGCGGAAGAGACACCCCTCGAGGTGGTCGTATTCCCCATCGATGGTTCACATCAGGCGCCGCTTAGCCCGGTGGATGGGAAAACCATGCAGCGTGCTGATATCGAGGCGGTGGAAAACCTGCTGGCAGGTTAATCTAGGATTATTTCAGCCGGGCGACACTGGTGTCTTTTGCCGCCTGGGCAACGGCTTTAGGTACGAATTCCTGTAGGCGCGGATCGAAAGGTTTTGGAATGATGTAATTGCGACTGAATTCCAGGGCCTCTAACCCATAGGCGTCGAGCACTTCCTGGGGTACCGGTTCATGAGTCAGTTCGGCCAATGATTTTACGGCAGCGACTTTCATGGCGTTATTAATGCAGGTCGCCCGCACATCCAGCGCACCCCGAAAAATAAAAGGAAAACCCAGTACGTTATTGACCTGGTTAGGGTAGTCGCTGCGGCCAGTCGCCATGATGAGATCTTCTCGGGTTTGCTGGGCCAGTTCGGGAGCAATTTCCGGATCGGGATTGGAGAGAGCAAATACAATGGGGTTGGCGGCCATGGTTTTGAGCATGGCCGGGGTCAGCAGATCGGGTCCGGAGACGCCAATGAACACATCGGCGTCGACCATGGCATCGGCTAGCGTACGGCGCTTGGTTTCGCGAGAGAATTCCTGTTTGTAAGTGTTTACCCCCTCACGGCCGTGATAGACCACTCCCTTGCGGTCAATTAAATAAATGCGACTTGCACCCAGGCTTTTCAGCATGTGCATCGCCGCGATACCGGCCGCGCCGGCACCAAGACACACAATATGGGCGGATGCCATTTCCTTACCGGCCAACTCAAGGGCATTGAGTAAGCCTGCGGCGATAATAATGGCGGTGCCATGCTGGTCGTCATGAAATACTGGAATATCCAGTTGCTGGCTGAGAGCATGCTCGATCTCAAAACAGGCCGGGGCAGCAATATCTTCCAGGTTGATCCCGCCAAATGTCGGCGCAATGCATTTCACCGTGTCAATGAATGCCTGGGACGAATCAGCATCAACCTCAATGTCCATGACATCAATATCAGCAAAGCGTTTGAACAGGACAGCTTTGCCTTCCATGACGGGTTTGGCGGCCAGCGGCCCGGCATTTCCCAGGCCCAAAACTGCGGTGCCGTCGGTAATTACAGCAACCAGGTTTCCCTTGCCGGTGTAACGATACACATTTTCCGGGTCTGCAGTTATCGCTCGTACCGGGGCGGCAACGCCGGGAGTGTAGGCGAGGCTCAGTTGTTCCTGGGTGTCACAGGGTTTGGTGATGGCCGTGGCAATTTTGCCGGCCGGTGGGCTTTCATGGAACTGAAGGGCTGCGGCTGCGAGTTCGTTTTTCTTGTCAGTCATGTTGAGGTTCCGCTGGGTAAGTGGTTCTTGCGTCCGGTGTGCTGGGGGGTTATGCCCAGGTTAATTCGATGATTCATTATCGGCTATTTTTTCAATTGATGCCGGGTGGCGCAGGTTCATGCGCAGTTCACTTCGGGTTGAATATACCCAGCCACGCACGGTCAGAGTTTTACTTTTAAGCGAATCGGGTGGAAAGGGAAAATAACCGATATCGGTTTTGGGCAAGCGCAAGGCAAACCCGCGTCCCAGGTTGAGCCAGTAGGCGCTACGACTTTCACCAATGCGACTGACGGTACCGGCAACACGCCTGAAACCGGTGTCTTTGGCGCCAAGCTGGCTGGCCGGCTGTGGACGGTACTCAGCCCGCCGCCATAGTCCTCGTTGCTGCAACCGGGCATCCTGCTCAGCCTGGTGGTAGCACTCCAGCAATGACAAATTGGGGGGTACGGTGATATGAAAACCCAGCCCGGCTTGTAAGAGCTGCTGGGTCAGGTTACGACCATCACTCAAAAAGGGGTGTGCCAGCAGGCGGCCGTGACGATCTTTGCGCTCCATGTCGTAACGCAACTGCAGAGACTTATTGCCAGCCAGCAAAGCCTCCACTCGCTGTTTTGCTGCCTCGGCCAGGGGCTGGGCCGGCTGGGATTTACGCGCCCTTTCCGGGGTGTTGATAGCAATAAATCGCAGGCTTCGCCCATCGGTCAACTTGACCGTATCACCGTCATAGACTTTTGTGACCGTGACCTGTTCATCGTAGCGTCCGAGACGACATTCAGCCGCCTGGAGGGGGGACGGGGTAAGCTGCCAGGCATAAAAAAAGGACGCTGCCAGCAGCGTCCTTTTTAGAAAATCCATGGTCGGCATTCGGGCTTTATTTCATACTGTATTTCTGGCGGAACTTGTCGACTCGACCCGCAGTATCAAGCAGTTTCTGTTTGCCGGTATAGAACGGATGGCACTGGGAGCAGACTTCAATGGTTAGATCGTGGTTTGCGGTAGAGCGTGTCTTGAATGTGCTGCCGCAGCTGCACGTTACAGTGATTTCTTCGTATCCGGGATGGATGTCAGCTTTCATGTTCGGTATCTCCAACTATCGCGTGTCGCTACGCCGGCCTGTCCGGGCACCACACGCTTTTCAGGGGCCGCAATCTTACGGAAATCTGTTGCCTGGAGCAAGCAGAATTGTGTTAGCGGGACTTGAAGGGCAGTACAGCTGCTGATTTACCCACTTCGGGGCTTTTCTCCGGCTGGAGGATGTCAGGATTTTTGTAGGCTTTGCCTAGCTGGTCGAAGGTGTCCCACATCAGGTTGGAAATCTGGACACAGGCCGACATCGGGTTACTGGCCTGTTCTCGTAGCCGATCGATGCGCCATTGCAGGCGACGCAGGCGGTCCTGGTGGGCGGAGGAGGAGCGGGTAATATAGGCATCCAGCAGACGATGGCGTAACTGCTCAAAGGCGTGCGGGTCGTGCTGGGCCAATTGAGCCCATTGCTCGAAATCAATATGCTGGATGGCTGCCCGTCTGCTCATGTTTCAGCCCTTTGCTAGGGTCGGCGGGTACTCACGTTATGGAGCACCCATGTTCCAATCATCGGTGTATTTACCGGAATTGTCAAAGTGCCGTGACCGCGAGGGCTCATGTTTGACTATCAAATAAATGGCTAACTAGCTGTTAAATATGAGTTTAACAGGTAAAAAGTCATTTAGCGTTTCATGGAGTCAAAGAAGTCGGCGTTGGTTTTGGTGGCTTTGAGCTTGTCATGCATGAACTCCATGGCGGCAATTTCATCCATGTCATGCACCACCTTACGCAGGATCCACATCATTTGCAGTTCGTCCGGCTTGGTGAGTAATTCCTCACGCCGGGTGCCGGAGCGATTGATATTGATGGCCGGATAGATGCGTTTCTCGGCTATTTTGCGATCCAGATGGACTTCCATGTTGCCGGTGCCCTTGAATTCTTCGTAGATCACATCGTCCATGCGCGAGCCGGTTTCGACCAGGGCGGTGGCGAGAATGGTGAGAGAACCGCCTTCCTCGATATTCCGCGCAGCCCCGAAGAAGCGTTTCGGCCGATGCAGCGCATTGGCGTCCACACCACCGGTGAGTACCTTGCCGGATGAGGGGATCACGGTATTGTAGGCCCGGGCCAGACGGGTGATGGAGTCGAGCAGGATCACCACGTCTTTTTTATGTTCAACCAGGCGTTTGGCTTTTTCGATCACCATTTCCGCAACCTGCACATGGCGGCTGGCCGGTTCATCGAAGGTAGAGGACACCACCTCACCGCGTACCGAGCGGGCCATTTCGGTGACCTCCTCAGGCCGCTCATCGATAAGCAATACAATCAGATGACACTCAGGGTGGTTATGGGCAATGGAGTGCGCAATGTCGTGCAGCATCATGGTCTTACCGGCCTTGGGCGGCGAGACGATCAGCCCGCGTTGACCCTTGCCCAGGGGAGCCATCAGGTCGATAACCCGGGCGGTCATGTCCTCGGTGGAGCCATTGCCAATTTCAAGTGCAAGTCGCTTGTTAGGATGCAGCGGCGTAAGGTTCTCGAACAGTACCTTGTTCTTGGCGTTTTCCGGCGGCTCGAAATTGATTTCGCTGACCTTCAGCAGGGCGAAGTAGCGTTCCGAGTCCTTCGGCGGGCGAATTTTGCCCGAAACGGTATCCCCGGTGCGTAAGTTGAAACGGCGTATCTGGCTGGGTGAGACATAGATGTCATCCGGTCCCGCCAGGTAGGAGCTCTCCGCTGATCGCAGGAAGCCGAAACCGTCCTGGAGTATTTCCAGAACCCCGTCGCCGTAGATATCCTCGCCATTTTTGGCGTGAGCCTTGAGAATGGCAAAGATGATGTCCTGTTTGCGGGCACGGGACATGCCTTCGATACCATTAGAGGTCGCAAGCTCAATCAGCTCGGGAACGGGGGTTTTTTTCAGTTCTGTTAGATTCATTTTTGGTGTGCTTTAAACGAAATGGATTAATACGCGGATATATTGAAACAGCGTGTGAACGCCGTTGTTGTCAGGAAATCTGTTTGAATTTTGGGTATGTAGCGGAAATACCGGTTCAGGTAGCGCTTACAAGTAACCGGGAAAAATATGGTTGTTAGGGCAACGTTATCACTAATCTCTAGTGGCGTCCAGCCCCGCGTGAGTTGGGCTGGACGATGAAAAAATCAGTTTAGGATTAAAGGTTGCTGTCGATGAAGGCGCTCAGCTGGGATTTGGATACCGCGCCGACCTTGGTGGCTTCGACGTTGCCGTTTTTGAAAAGCATCAGGGTCGGGATGCCGCGAATCCCGAATTTCGGTGGTGTCGCCGGATTCTCATCAATGTTGAGTTTGGCCACTTTTAGTTTGCCTTCGTATTCGTCAGCTATTTCATCCAGGATGGGTGCAATCATCTTGCAGGGGCCGCACCAGTCAGCCCAATAGTCCACCAGAACCGGTCCTTCAGCATTGACGACTTCGGCTTCAAACGTATCGTCAGTTACATAGGCAATTTTGTCACTCAAGATCTTGTCTCCCCGTTTGTCTGTTTCCAAATTGTGTTCTTGGATGCTCACATTTGAGCCCAAGACACAGGTGATTGCAAGTCCAATGCGTAGCCTTATCTGGTATGCTGTCGCGCCATGAGTGATGCACATTTAACTAATGTTAGTTTTACCGATTTCGATTTGCCCGAATCCCTTTCGCAAGGTATTGAGTCAACTGGATTTTCACGTTGCACGCCCATCCAAGCAGAAACCTTGCCAATTGCATTAGCGGGTAAAGATGTCAGCGGTCAGGCCCAGACCGGAACTGGCAAAACCGCGGCCTTTCTGATCGCGACCTATTCTTATCTGCTGCGACATCCACCGGCTGAAACACGTCGCCCCAATCAACCACGTGCCATGATCCTGGCGCCTACCCGTGAACTGGCGGTTCAGATCCATAAAGACGCAGTGGCGTTGGGTCAGTTTACCGGCTTGAAACTCGGGCTGGTTTTTGGCGGCACGGGCTATGAGTCACAGCGCAAGCAACTTGAGGAAGGGGTCGATATTCTGATCGGCACTCCCGGTCGGATAATCGACTATTTCAAGCAACGGGTTTTCGATTTGAAAGCTGCGCAGGTAATGGTTCTTGATGAAGCAGATCGCATGTTCGACCTGGGTTTTATCAAGGATATCCGATTCCTGTTGCGCCGCATGCCGCATCCGGAAAAACGGCTCAACCTGTTGTTTTCCGCTACCCTGTCCCATCGCGTACAGGAGCTGGCCTATGAGCACATGAACAATCCGCAACCGGTTGAAATTGAGCCTGCCCAGGTTACGGCCGGGCAAATCACCGAACAGGCGTTTTATCCTTCCAAGGAAGAGAAGATTCCGTTGTTGCTCGGACTGTTAAAGTCACACCCTGTTGGACGGGTGCTGATTTTTGTGAATACCAAGCGGGTGGCCGAGGATGTTGAGGCCTATCTCAAGGGTAATGATTATGGTGTGGCCCTGCTGAGCGGTGACGTGCCACAGAAAAAAAGGCTACGGTTGCTGCAGGCCTTCACTGATGGGGAAGTGAATATCATGGTGGCGACCGATGTGGCCGCACGGGGTTTGCATATTCCCGCCGTCAGCCATGTTATTAATTACGACTTACCCCAGGATGCGGAAGACTACGTCCACCGTATAGGCCGGACGGGTCGGGTCGGTGCAAGTGGTGATGCCCTCAGTTTTGCCTGCGATGAATATGTATTTTCCCTGCCCGAAATCGAGGAGTACATCGGCCATAAAATTCAGGTGGTCTCCATCACCAGTGACTTGTTGGTTAAATCCAAACCACCAATACGGGAAAAACGTCCGCCACGGCGACGTTATGGGAAGCCGGGTGATAACCGCAAGGGAGGCGATCGGCCGAGACGGCATCGCTCCCGGTCCTGAAAATCGGTCAAACACCCCGGCCGCTAGTGGTGTGATCGGGTTCGAGACAGGAAAGGGCGGCGAACAGGATGTTATTGCTGGCGATGCTGGCGCCAGGCCTGGAAAGTCGGAAACTGGCGGTATCCCTTACTGATAACGTAATTCAGCACGTTCTGCAGGCGATAGAACCAGACCACGGAATCAATCCGAATGATCTCCTTTCCTCGCTCATCAAATAAAATCAATGTTGGCGCGTAATCAAGTTGTAACTGTTCGGCCCATTGCCGGGAAGTGATCTTTTGGCCGCCCGGGGTCAATACCGGGGTGTCGGCCCGCATATCCAGCTGGACGATATCAAGTTGTTGCAGCAACTGATTGATGCGTGAATCACTTAACGGGCCGGCATGCAATACATCGCAGGCATGACAGTTATGTCGCTCAAACGCAACCAGTAGAGGGCGGTCCGCCGGGAAACGGCTGCGATCCAGTGCATAAGGTGGCGGCAAAAAGGCGTCATGCACATTAAGCGTCTCTTTGCCAAAGCTAAAGGCTTGTTCAGCGCGCGCCATGTACTCGTCGAACGGCTCCTGGCGGTAATGAGTATCGGCGACATATTCCAGTGCGGCACGGAACTGATACGGGGGACGATAGCCACGCAGACGCAGCACCAGTTTTCCATCGCGGTTAAAAAATGCCAGTGAAGGTGTGAAGTTGGTCTCATACTTGATGGCAAACTCCTTCTCGGTGTAAGTGTTGCCATCCATGCCGGTGACTTCTTTCTGGCCCCGAATATTGATATGAATCACATCAAAATGCTTCTGGGTATAAGCCAGGATATCTTTCTGACCCCAGTTATTTTTCAGGTGGGCTTTGCAGTAAGCACAACGTTTCTGGCCGAAATAGACGATTAAACCCTGTTTGCCGTTTTCCACGGCTTCGTTCAAGTCTTCCTCCAAATCAAGAAAGCTGACCTTGAACCAGTCCGGCATGATCAAGTCATCACTGAGCGGTTGATCATCAAAGACGTCCCCGGTGTTGATACTGGCGAACGCGGGGCCGTAATAGACCGCCATAAGTAGCAGGAATAGCTGGATGATAATGGACCGGGAAAAGTTTTTGTGAGGACTGAGATGCATGAAAATATGTCCCGAAGGGTTTGCTTGCCGCTGGAGCTGTAGATAGAATGCCCTACACCCTATTTGGCCACAAGACCCATCCTATCGATATGACAATTAAAGTTGAGGCATCCTTTGGCGAGTTTCTGGACAAAATCACCATTCTGGAAATCAAAAGCGAACGCATTTCCGATTCGGCGAAACTTGAGAACGTCAATCGGGAGTTAAGCTTGCTACAGGAAAGTTGGGCGACACATCCTGCTTCAAAGACGGACATCACCGATGAGATGGCACGTCTTAAAGCCATCAACGAAAAGCTGTGGGAAATCGAGGATGACATCCGTGATAAGGAGCGCAACAAGACATTTGACCAGGAATTCATTGAATTGGCACGGGCCGTCTATTTCACCAATGACGACCGGGCGGCAGTAAAACGGGAACTCAATTTGAAACTGGGCTCAGAGCTGGTCGAAGAAAAGTCTTACGCCGACTACAAATAACCCAATACCTTCAGCCGGTTACATTCGCTGATACACGCGCTGCGCCCGTTGCAGAAACACCTTGGTACGGGTTGCTGGGTTATGTTTAACCGGACTGGGTAGGGTCGCCGCCAACTGTGCTGCCTGCCAACGATTAAGGTTGGATACATTTCGGCCCCAGTAATGCTGGGCTGCGGCTTCAACTCCATAAATCCCCTTACCGAATTCAGCAATGTTCAAATAGGTCTCAAGAATGCGCTTCTTGCTGACATTGAATTCCATGCCAACGGTAAAGATTAGTTCATGCCATTTGCGCAATGGATTTCGCGACCCAGTGAAGAACATATTTTTCACGGTCTGCTGGGACAGGGTGCTGGCGCCGTATTTCATTTTCCGCGTTTGCAGGTTGTAATCCATGGCTTCACGAAAGGCAATGACGTCAAAACCGTTATGGGTGTAAAAACGCGCATCCTCGGCCACGATCACGGCACGCTGTACTTTTTTCGGGATCCGACTTAACGCTACCGGTCGCCAGCGTAACGCGGGGAGCGACTTGTCTGCTTGCCGTCGTGATTCATAACCCTGGATGAAACGTGATTTGGCGATGGGGCCCTGGTTAAGCTGTTGCCAGTCGGGCCAGATATGGATGAGGTAGAAAATGTCCAGCGCGAGCAGCATCAGCCCCACGCGTATACCCCAACGTACATAACGTCCATAGACGCCAAAGCGGGATGGTCGACGACGACGTTTACGAAAAGGCAACCACATGCAAGGGATACTGCCTTTCACACCTTAATCTGTCGAGCCAATACAGGTCGTCCCGGCAAACAAATTACAGGAGTGTGAAGCGGCTCGCGGCAGTTTTACTATCAGTGTCAGGAATTCTGGCAGGGGCGCTGGAAGTAACAGCTCAACGTACAAGTGACAGAGGTCAGCAGCCAGAACAGGAAAAAACCGACACTATAGCCGCCTAGCCGACTGATTTCGCCATAACCGCTACTCAGGCTCAGGGCCTGTGGATCGAAGGCCGTAAAGAACAGAATAGTGGCCACGCCCGAGGTCAGAAAGGAAGGCCACAGCACCGCAATAATTTTTTGAATGGCCGGGATATCTTGCCTGTTTTCTGTCATGGTTTTATCTCCCCTGGTGTTATTGTCCGACTCTGATGGCCGGCTAATTTCAGTCATTCCGGTTATAGCATTTCAACATCAGGGCGTCAGTTCCCAGATAGTCTGCTCCGGCAGCCGGGCGCGGCCGTTCAGTCGCCAGGATTCATCCTCAGGCGTGATGATCAGATACCAGTTTCCAGCTGCCGGGTTGGCTGCCAACACGCCGCTATAGCGGTTATTTCCCTGATGTTGTAACGGGACTCGAATATCCAGACCACTTCGGGTGGGATGGAGCAATTCCAGGAGCAAGCGCTCGCTTTTGATCGGTTTTTCGGCGTTGAGTTGGAGCGTGATCTGTTGCGCGGCGGGTTGCCATTCAAGGCCAGCATGCAGGCCCAGAGCGGCAGCCTGTTGTTCCCGCTCCAGGGTGCGGTTAATGCCCAGGCCCGCTTTGTAATAATCGTCCTTGACCAGGCCGTCAGGGTTGGTCATGGCGATCACGACCGTAACAATCCCCGCCACGACAGCCGATGCAGGTAATGCCATCAAAAACCACGGCCAAAATTGTTTATACCAGGGTGTCAGTTCGTTCATGGTTACAGACATCTTAGCCTCAATGCTTGAATCAGGTTTTGTATGAATAAGTTGGCATGTATCGAATTGACCAGGCAAGTCATAATTAATTCCTGTCGGAAGTCAGTGGTGACTATTTCATTACCGGCCCGATAAAACGACCGGTTTCAATCACTTTCAATTCAGCATCATCAACGGCTTCCAACTGGAACTGGATATCACTTCCCGTGCGTTGCAAGTTAACCGGATCGATCTGAACACGCACCGGCAATTCAATGACTTCACCACTATTGACGGTAACCTCTCCCTTGCGATTGATCAGTAGCAGTCCCTTCAGACCGGACACGCTGAGATGATAGGTATGGGGGTGCGCATCCATATTAATGATTTTCAGGGTATAGATGTTTTCCACCAGGCCATCTGTCGTTTCCCGGTAGAGAGCATTTCGATCGCGAATAATGTCCAGCCCCAGGGGCATGCGAGTAATCATGCTATAGAAAAGGGCAATGGTGATGGTGGAAATGAGTACGCCATAGACAAACATGCGGGGCCGAACAATATGGGTCGCCGTCCCCTTCAGGGCATTCTGGGTGGTATAGCGAACCAGACCCTTGGCATAGCCCATTTTGTCCATGACTTCGTCGCAAATGTCGATACAGGCGGCGCAACCGATACACTGGTATTGCAGGCCATCGCGAATATCGATACCGGTGGGGCAGACCTGGACACACAAGGTGCAGTCGATACAATCACCCAGCCCCAGGGTAGCCGGATCAGCTGCACGCTTCCGCGAACCACGCGGATCCCCACGTTTTTCATCATAGGAAATAATCAGGGTGTCGTTGTCAAACATGGCGCTTTGAAAACGCGCATAGGGACACATGTAAATGCAGACCTGCTCACGCAAGAAGCCGGCGTTGCCGTAGGTGGCAAAACCATAAAAGATAATCCAGAATGTTTCCCACGGTCCGAGGGACATATTTATCAGGGACTGTCCCAGTTCAAGGATTGGAGTGAAGTACCCGACGAAGGTGAAGCCGGTCCAGGCCGAGAAAATAATCCAGACAAACTGGGTGCTGGATTTAAGCATGAGCTTGCGCATAGACCAGGGTGCCTTGGCCAGTTTCATTTGTTTGTTGCGATCGCCTTCAATGAGGCGCTCGATTCGCAGGAAAACCTCTGTCCAGACAGTCTGGGGGCAGGCGTAACCGCACCACAGCCGTCCTGCCAGGGCGGTAAAGAAAAACAGTGCCAGCGCCGCGATAATCAACAGGATGGCCAGATAAAAGAAATCCTGTGGCCAGAAAGTTAATCCGAAAATATAGAATTTACGCGCCGGCAGATCGAACAATACGGCCTGGTGACCGTCCCAACGCAACCAGGGCACGATGTAGTAGAGGCCAAGCAGCACCATTATCCCGAGTGTGCGCAGGGTGGCAAAAATACCGGTTACCTTGCGGGGATAGATCTTCTGATGCTTGGCGTAAAACTCTTCCGGTTCCTGCCCGGGTTGCATTTCCGAAGTAGATGGGTTGTTCATTTCACGTGTCTAAATTTAGGCTTAATCCGCTGTAGTAAGCAAAAATGCCACCCCGGTTCACGAGGTGGCATACTAATTCTAACCTAGAAGAATCAAGGAATTCTCGTTTGGATTATTTCATTAAGAATATTTCCAACTACAAGAACCTCCTTGGGTTGCAAGGAGGGCAGCAGGGTATCAAGACCTGCTGCCGGATTTTTGATGCAGGTTATTTTGCCGACAGGCTGTAAACGTAAGCGGCCAGCACATGTACCTTGTCTTCGCCCAGAAAGTCACGGTGAGCCGGCATGACGCCATTACGACCCTTGGCAATGGTCATACGAATTACACCAGGGGAACCGCCGTACAACCAGACATTGTCGGTCAGATTGGGTGCGCCCAAT
>JAHEIJ010000135.1 GCA_024639445.1 Gammaproteobacteria bacterium | reverse complement strand
CACGGAAACCGGATTGCCCGGCAGGCCAAAAAACACGGCCTGTTTGATTTTGCCAAAGGCCAGGGGTTTGCCCGGCTTCATGGCTATCTTCCAGAAGTTAACCTGGCCCAGTTTATCCAGGGTCTCCTTAACGTAATCCGCATCCCCGACTGAGACTCCGCCGGAAGTAATGACGGCGTCGGCCACTTCCGCAGCTTCATTAAAGGCAGTCTCAACGGCTTGCGGATCATCGGGTATCACGCCCAGATCGATGATATCTACATCGAGCCCTTTGAGCATGCCATAAATCGTATAACGGTTGCTGTCGTAGATTTGTCCTTCTTCCAACGGTTCACCCACGGGGCGCAACTCATCCCCGGTGGAGAAGAAGGCCACCTTGAGTTTACGTTTCACGCTGACAGTGGGGATGCCGAGCGAGGCCAACAGTCCCAGTTCCGCGGCACGCAATAGGCTGCCGGGTTGCAGTACCTCATCGCCTTTAGCGATATCCTCCCCCGGGTGGCGAACATTCTGACCGGTGCAATGACCGGGTCCGACAATGAGCGTATCTTCTCGACGTTCAACATGTTCCTGCATGATGACCGTGTCGGCACCTTCAGGTACCTGTGCGCCGGTCATGATACGAATGCATTGTCCTTTTTCGACCTGACCTTGATAGGGGTTACCGGCAAAGGCAGTACCGATGATCTTCAGTTCAACCTTGTCATTGGTCGCGAGATCTATTCCCCGTACGGCATAACCATCCATGGCTGAATTGCGATGGGGTGGAACATTGATTGGTGAAGTGACTGCTTCCGCCAGTACATGTTGCAACGCATCAGTGAGTCCCAGCGTTGTGGTTTCTTCAACAGGGGTAATGAGATCCTCAATCTGTGCCAGCGCCTGTTCAACTGTCAAGGTACCGGCAGGGACATCATCACAACCAGGGAGAGTTACGGGAATCGACTTGTTCATCGTTAAACCTGAAGCAGATAAGATAGGCCGGATATTATGCCACAGCTCAATCTTCAGGATTGATACTGGTTAACCAGGGCCATAACAAAGTCAGCGATGGCTTCAGGGTTATTCAGTGCCAACACCGGTAAGTCGGTATGCTGTGTCAGTGGCGCATCGCTGGCAATCGCGATGATGTCCGGGTCTTCGGGAAATAATAAGGGTTTATTTATTATTGGCCGGTGTAGTTCGATTTTGGGAACAGCCGTGTGCCTGAAGCCTTCCACCAGGATCAGGTCAAGTGCATTGGTATCCAGGTGATCGATGAGTGACTCAAGTGATGGATCGTCAGTTTGATTCGGTGTTTCGACCATTAAGGCCCAGCGGCGACGTGATGCCACCATGACCTGTTCCGCACCGGCATGGCGCAGTTCATAGCTGTCTTTCCCTGGTGTGTCGACATCAAATTGATGATGGGTGTGTTTGATCACGGCAAGATGCAGACCACGGGCTTTCAGTATGGGGATGAGTTGTTTCAACAGTGTGGTTTTGCCGGTACCGCTAAAGGCGACAAAGCCCAGCACAGGACATCCTGCTGTTAGGTGATTATCCGGCATGCCGCAGTCGTTGTTCCGCCAGTTCAAGATCTTCAGGTGAGTTGATGTTGATAAATGCATTCGGGTTATCGGCATAGTCTGCCAGCGCGGGATCTTGCCGGCTTAACCATTCGCCTGTCTTGCGGCCACCCTGTTGAAGGTATTGTTGCAGGCTTTCTGTCAGACTTTGATGTAACAGGCAAAAAGTCGGTTGCAATCCCTGACCATCATGCACTACCGCCAGGGGTCGGTTGGTTGTAATGACTGCCTGCGACAATCGCTGCGCCAGATCCTTCGGGATAAACGGGCAATCAACCGGCACGGTTAACAGCCATTCATACTCACATGCCAGCAAGGCAGCATGGATTCCGGCCAGGGGTCCCAGAAATCCTTCCAGGTTGTCACCAATCACCGGCCAGCCATAAGCCTGATACTCCTGTGGTTGGCGATTGACACTGATATAGATCGTGGCGACCTGTGAACGTAAACGATCAAGCACATGTTCCAGTAACGGCTTGCCGCTCAATTCCAGTAACCCTTTGTCTTCCCCTTGCATCCGGGTAGCACGTCCGCCCGCCAGAACATGGGCTGCCAGATTGGTACTTGCGGGTGGGTTAAACGACATCTGCGATCAAAAATGATTGTAAGGGTTGCATGGCAGTATATCAGCTCCTGCAAGCCAAGATTGATTCGCCTAATCAGTTACGGCTGAATCGATGCGATGTTGTTGTAAGGCCCATTCCACATGCTCACGCACAATGGCGGATGGGTGTTGTAAGCGCGCTTTCAGTGCCGCAATGATTTGCGGGGTTCCTGGTGCATTCCCCAGGGCGACAGCAATGTTGCGTAACCAGGATTCATGGCCGATGCGTCGAATGGGGGATCCTTCCAGTTTATTAAGGAAAGTGGATTCGTCCCAGTTGAACAAGCTGACCAGTTCGACGGCATCCAGCTCGTGGCGCGGTGAGTAATCAGCTTCCTGCGTGAGGGTGGCAAACCGATTCCAGGGGCAGATCAGTTGGCAATCGTCACAACCATAGATGCGGTTGCCTAGCAGGGAACGGAACTCCACGGGAATGCTGCCTTGCAGTTCAATGGTCAGATAAGAAATGCAACGCCGTGCATCAACCACATAGGGCTCGACGATAGCCGCGGTGGGGCAGACAGTGATACAGGCCTCACAGTCACCACAATGCTCTGTCATTGGTTGATCAATGGGTAAGGGTAAATCCGTGTAGAGTTCGCCCAGAAAGAACCAGGAGCCGGCATCGCGATGCAGCAGATTCGAATGTTTGCCGATCCAGCCCAGCCCGGCTTTATCGGCCAGCGGTTTTTCCAACACAGGGGCACTATCCACAAATGCGCGATAGCCAAACGGGCCACTGACCGTCGCAATGCGTTCCGCCAGGGTTTGCAGGCGGCGGCGCATGACCTTGTGGTAGTCCCGACCCAGGGCGTAACGCGATACATACGCTAGCTGACTGTTGGCCAACACGGCTTCGGCCGGGTGGGCATCAGGTAAATAATCCATGCGGACGCTGATCACCCGCACTGTGCCGGGCACAAGCTCGGCAGGGCGACTGCGCAGACTGCCGTGGCGGGCCATCCATTCCATCTCACCCTGATGACCGTTAGTTAACCAATTTAATAGGTATGTTTCCGCCTGGGTAAGATCTGTATCTGTGATGCCGAGCTGTTGAAAGCCCAATTCCTGGCCCCAATGCTTGATCTCTGCCGCCAATTCAGCTAATTGGGCCGTATTCAGGGTATGGGAATTATTTGGTGGTGCTTTCATTTGTCATTATGATAACGCCATGACCGACTTACCCACTAACCTATATCGCGCCGAGCAATGCCGTGAACTGGACCGCCTGGCCATCGAAGAGTTCGGAATTTCCGGTAATATTCTGATGGAACGGGCGGGAGAAGCCGCCTTTAATGTTCTGCGCGACACCTGGCCGGAGGCCAGACAGATTGCCGTTTTATGTGGCGTCGGTAACAACGGGGGAGACGGTTATGTCATTGCCCGACTGGCCCATGAGCAGGAACTCAACGTAACCGTCCTCCAGGTTGGGGATATCGGGCGTTTACAGGGGGATGCCCTGGCAGCGCTGCAGCGCCTGCATGGGGTAGATATTTCTCCCATCAGCTACGCTGAACAGGATCTGGCTAACTATGATGTCATTGTGGATGCGTTGCTCGGGACCGGTCTGAGCGGCGAAGTGCGAAGTCCTTTCATGCTTGCCATCAATGCCATTAATCAGTGTAACAAGCCGGTGCTGGCGGTAGACAGTCCCTCGGGGCTCGATGCGGATACCGGTATGCCTTGTGGTCTGGCAGTAAAAGCCGACTGCACCATCACCTTTATCGGGATGAAACAGGGACTGTTGACCGGTGAAGCGGCAGATTATTGTGGCCGCGTCGTGTTTGATGATCTCAAGCTTCCCACTACGGTGTATGAACGGTTCAAACCGGCCGCCAGTCGCATGGCCTACTCGGAATTGATCACCTTACTCCCTCAGCGCAAGCGGGCCACCCATAAAGGTGACTATGGCCATGTGTTGATCGTCGGCGGTAATTTCGGCATGACGGGCGCGGCGCGCCTGGCCGGTGAAGCGGCCCTGCGCAGCGGTGCCGGCCTGGTCAGTATCGCCACGCGTAAGGAACACGCCGCTGTCATCAACTGCGGTCGGCCTGAGTTAATGTGTCATGGGACGGAGAACGGCGAGGCATTAAAGACCGTCTCGGCCAGGGCCAGCGTAATCGCCATCGGTCCCGGACTGGGGCAGGATGCTTGGGCTCAGGAAATGTTGGCCATGGCGGTGGCCCGAAACCTGCCACTGGTCGTGGATGCGGATGCGCTTAACCTGCTGGCCCGGATCGATTTACCCCGCCAGCATTGGGTGCTGACCCCCCACCCGGGCGAGGCGGCCCGCCTGTTGGGCGAGAGCAGTAAAGAAGTCTCAAAAGATCGGTTTCTCACCCTTAACAGTCTGGTGGAGAAACATGATGCCACGGTGGTACTGAAAGGCGCCGGAACACTGGTTCAGTCCAAAGCGGGATTACCCGGTGTGTGTGGTGGGGGCAATCCGGCCATGGCGAGCGGCGGTATGGGGGATGTGCTGACCGGGATCATCGCCGGACTCATCGCTCAAGGGCTGGAATTATCTGATGCCGCCCGCCTCGGCGTTTGTCTGCATCGCAAAGCCGCTGATATGGCGACCCGTGGGATTGGAGAACGGGGGTTGCTGGCCAGCGATCTGATGCCGTCAATCCGGCGCCTGGTTAATCTTGAGGCGTAATGGAACAGTTCCTGGTCGATGAAGTCGCGACCCTGAATCTGGGGGCTCAACTCGCCCGGTGGTGTCCCACGGGTTGCATGATTTACCTGCACGGTGAATTAGGTGCCGGCAAGACTACGCTGGTGCGTGGTTTCCTGCATGCTCTCGGTCATGAGGGCGCGGTCAAGAGCCCCACTTATACCCTGGTGGAGCCCTATACCCTGACTGACAAGGATGCCTTGCAGAATATCTACCATTTTGATTTGTACCGCCTGTCTGAACCGGAGGAATTGGAGTACCTGGGTGGCCGGGATTATTTTACCGGCGACAGCGTCTGTCTGGTGGAGTGGCCTGAGCGCGGGGAAGGCTGGTTACCCGAAGCGGATATGGATATTTATCTCCAGCACCGCGCAGAAGGGCGCCAGGTGCGCCTGTTGGCACACAGCCAAACAGGCTTGGCGCTATTGGAACAGCTCGAGCGGATTGTATAATCGAATCATAATTAGAATTATCTCTAGATTTCATCCCTATCTACTTAAGTTATATAGATTTTTACTTGAAATTCCTTCATTATCGTGCAAAATTAATGAGATAAGAACGAGTAATAAGGGGTCAATCCATGCTCGCAGGATTGAAACGGATAGTGTGCCTGTTGGTGCTGGTCGGGTTTGTGCTACCCGCCTGGGCGGGGGTGCAAGTCAAAAGTGTTCGCATGTGGCCGGCTCCGGATAATACCCGGCTGGTATTTGATCTGAGTGCCCCCGTGGATCACGCCCTGTTTTCCCTGGCTGGGCCCGATCGCATTGTCATCGATCTCAAGAATGCGCGTTACCGGGGTCAAGTTCCCGATTTTGACTACAGCGAGTCATATATAAAGAATATTCGTTATGCCTCGCGCAAGGGTAATTCGCTGCGGTTTGTGCTGGATCTGCGTTCCCCGATGCGTCCCAAGAGCTTTGTGCTCAAGCCCCATGGAGAATACGGTCACCGCCTGGTGATTGATTTATTTGATACGAGCCACTCCACGCCGGAGAAGTCCCTGCCTCGTCAAGCGAACAGTCCTAATCGGCCGCGTGATGTCATCATTGCCATTGATGCGGGCCATGGTGGGGAAGATCCGGGGGCAATCGGACGTCGCGGCACTCGCGAGAAGGATGTGGTGTTAGCGATTGCTCGCAAACTTAAGAAGCTGGTGCAAAAGGAACCGGGTATGCGACCGGTGATGATCCGTAATGGGGACTACTATGTGGGCTTGCGCGATCGGGTGGAAAAGGCCCGAGAGCATCAGGCTGATTTGTTTATTTCCATTCATGCCGATGCTTTCAAGAACCATAAAGCCCATGGCTCCTCGGTATTTGTGCTGTCCGATCGGGGGGCCAGTAGTGAGGCCGCCCGTTTCCTGGCAGAGAGCGAAAACAGTGCCGATATGCTTGGCGGGGTCAGCCTGGATGACAAAGATGATCTGCTAAAGCTCGTCCTGGTGGATATGGTGAAAAATTCCACCATCGAGGACAGTCACGATGTGGCC
>JAHEIJ010000134.1 GCA_024639445.1 Gammaproteobacteria bacterium | reverse complement strand
TTATACAGGGCCATGTGCTCATCGACGACTCCAGAAGACTTACGGGATAACTTAGGTACCCTGACTTCTCTCATGGTGGGATCTTTCCTGATAGCAGTTGAGAGTGACTTAAAGACATTCTTACTGGCCTTGGCACTCCACTGCGGGACTTCTTCCTTGACTCCACCGGCGGACACTTCCATTACTTCAATATCAACGGGCAACACCACCACTTTTTTTGGAAGCTTGGATTTAGTCTGCAAGAGTTTATAGTGCACCCAGTGGGGGGTGTCGGCAGCCTGCGCTGAAAGTGGTAGTGCACAAGTCAGTATTAAAGCCGCCATATATGTGGTTTTACGAATGAGCACTTTGAATTCTCCCTCAATAGTTATTGCTTTATTTACCAACTCTTAACGATTTGTAGTACAGAATTTTTCGGTAATGCGGTAATTTGTGATATAGTTCACAATTTGGTCATCCTCATCCCCAAAGTATGGCTTTAGTTATAAATGAAAGATAAAGGAATCTAAAGCCTTAATAATTTAGTATCCCGAAACCATAGCGTTAGCCTCTTTCCCTTCCCCAGTTTTGGCTACGCAGTATGCCCTATCGGCAATTTTTAACATTTCTTAACATATTTTTATGCTCAGGCCAGTAAAGCGACAGTTTTTATCTGCGCGTAAACCTGTTTACCGGGTACCAATTGAAGCACCTCGGCCGACCTGCGGGTTATACGCGATAGTACTGGCACGCCAGCCGCATCGAGACGCACTGTCATCTGGGCCGGACTCACCTCGATCAGTTCTTCTACCCGGGCAGGAAAAATATTCAGGATACTGGTGTTGGTTTGTTTTGCCAGCGTTAAACTGACATCACGCGCCAGGATACGTAATCGCACGACCTGGCCTATAACCAGATTGCTACGCGGCACAGTGAATTGTCCACCGGCAAATTCCAGGTTAGTCAGATGATAAGCTTCATCATATCCTACGACTTTTGCCTCTATAATTGATTCGGCTTCACTGCCATGGGCTAAGGGTAAGTCGCTACGGGTTAGCATTTCCGCAATAGGGCCTGTAGCATGAATCCTGCCCGCCTTCATCAACACCAAATAATCAGCGAGACGGGCAACTTCATCAGGTGAATGACTGACGTAGAGAATCGGAATCGCCAGTTCTTGATGTAACTGTTCCAGGAAAGGATATATCTCGGCTTTGCTGTTCATATCCAAGGCAGCTAAAGGTTCATCCATTAATAATAAACCAGGACTCGTCAACAACGCCCGCGCTATAGCAACCCGCTGACGCTCGCCACCTGACAGGTTATTGGTTCGACGAGAGAGTAATGGACCAACTCTCAACAAAGTGACCACCTGATCGAATGCAAGTATTCGCGTAGCAGTGGGCATGCGCTTGAAACCGTATTCCAGGTTACCCCGTACCGTCAGGTGGGGAAACAGGTTTGCTTCCTGAAATACATACCCGAGCGCACGCTGGTGAGGCGGGAGAAAATATTTCTCCTGTTGCCAGACATGCTCACCGAAAGAGAAAAAGCCATTATCACAATGTTCCAGCCCGGCCATGGCGCGCAACAAAGTTGTCTTACCACAACCCGACGGCCCAAAAATAGCAGTGAGTCCTTGCATCGGCACAGTCAGGCTTGCATCAAGGATAAAGTTTCCCCGTTGCAAATAAAAGCGGGCTTCTATATTCATAGTCGCACCACAGAAAATCGCCGGTTAACGCCGTACACCACCAAAAGTAACAAGAAGGACAATATAAGCAAGCCACCCGCCAACCAATGAGCCTGACCATACTCCAGCGCTTCCACATGATCGTAAATAGCGATGGACAGGACCTGGGTTTCACCCGGGATATTCCCACCAATCATCAACACCACACCGAATTCACCGACTGTATGGGCAAAACCCAGAACCGCTGCAGTCAGGTAACCCGGCCGGGCCAGTGGTACGGCGATAGTAAAAAATCTGTCCAGTGGTGAAGCACGCAAAGTTGCCGCCACTTCCAGGGGGCGATGACCAATAGCAATAAATGCCGCTTGTAATGGTTGCACTACGAATGGGAGCGAATAAAACACCGATCCAATTACCAGGCCAGTAAAGGTGAATGCCAACGACTGACCACCCAGGGTTTGCATCAAACCACCCACCGGGCCTTGTGGGCCTAAGGTAATAAGTAAATAGAAGCCCAGTACTGTGGGTGGCAACACCAGGGGTAATGCTATGACTGCCTCAATCATCACCTTGAATCGAAACTGACTCCGCGCTAACCACCAAGCCAACGGCGTGCCGATTATTAACAAGATCACCGTGGTTATCCCTGCCAGCCGCAAGGTAACCCACAGGGCCATGAGATCTTGCTCAGTTAGCATGGCATCATATACCTGTTTATTTTTTTAACAATTGATATTAGTTCACCAGACATCATAACCATACTTTGTAATAATTTTTTTAACTTCCTGCGTCTGAAGAAAAGACATAAAATCCCTGGCCACAATATTTTCCTTAAGAAGTACAGCTTGCTGCTCTATTGGTTTATACAGCGTTTGCGGAATAACCCAATAAGATCCGGTAGTAATATGGTTTGGTCGATATATTTGCGAATACGCAACAAAACCAAGTTCGGCATTACCGCTTCTCACAAACTGGTAGGTTTGACCAATACTTTCACCTCTTACCAAACGTCGCTGTGAGGTTTTCCATAATCCTCTACTTTCCAGCACTTCTTGTGCCGCTTTGCCATAGGGCGCCAGCTTTGGATTTGCAATCGCCAGATGCCTATATTCACCTGAATCCAGCACTTTACCTTCAGCATCCACATAGTTATTGCGTGGACTCCATAATACTAGCCGTCCCCAGGCATAGGTGAACCGGCTACCATCAATGGCTATCCCCTGCTTTTCAAGTAATTGTGGTCGACTCGTATCCGCCGCCAGGAAAAGTTCGAAAGGTGCACCGTTTTTAATCTGGGCGTAGTGCTTGCCTGTTGATCCAAAAATCAAAATTAGTCGGTGACCGGTGTGCTTTTTATATTGGGCCGCAATAGCTTTAATTGGTTCACTAAAGTTGCTCGCCACGGCGACACGAAGGGAATCAGCTAATGCGTAACAGGGAAGAAGCAGTAGTAAACAAATAAAATAGTGTTGCACTTTACACTGCTTCAGTCTGTGTTTCTTTCAGCAATAAAATTAACCACCTGTTGAATCGTCTCATTGTCACGCAAAATCCGGGTATGCCCAAGGCCTTGTGTCTGCACAAACCGGGCACCTGGCCAGGCATCGGCAAGCAACTCTCCCTGTTGCCATGGCACTTCACTATCGTCTTTATCATGAATAATAAGGGCCGGAATGGATAATTCCGCCGCATTTACATCGGCTGAAATAATATTGTCGATATCAGCGCTATAATTTTTTTCCAACAACTGTTCAAAAGCTCTTTGTGCACCAGGCGCTATTCGCAGCATTCCATAGAAAGTCTCCTTTAAGAGACTCAATTGCGTCGCTGGATTAATACATACAACCTTGTCAGTTGTTATTTGTTCACGTAAGGCTCGCGCTATCACCATAGCACCAAATGAGTGCGTCACAATGCCCTTAAGGGGTCCAACTTCATTGGTAATCACCTTCACCGCATCTACAATTCGAAATATTGTACTGCTGTTTCCCGGTGATCGACCATGGCCTGGCGCATCAAATGCAACTGCACGATAACCGGCATCAACTAACCGCGCAGCCAACCCCCCCATCTGTGTGCCACGCCCGTTCCAGCCATGTACAAGGAGCACCGTCGGCCCATCACCCCAACTGTATAATGCGAGTGGACCATACTCATGTGGCAGGAAAAGTTGTCTTGCTTGCTCGCGCCATTGGGTTTCACGCTGTGGTTCAGCGAAGCGATGTGTCCCGAACCACAGGCGATAAGCCCAGCGACCTGCAAGCTGCGGTGACACCGCATCCAGGCTGCGTAAGCCTAAACTTAGCAGCTGAATCGCAATTGGAATATTGGACTTCAATTTATTATTTTTCGTCATTACCTGGTAGCATTTCTCATTCCCAAACCACGAAAAAATTTACAGTCTTCCAGATAAAGTGCAAATCCTTAATTGCCGACCTCGTCCAATAAGCGTCCTATCCTTGTTATGCCGGTTTGTATTTTGGCATTTTTAACCACAACAAACCAGCGACCTCTGTAATGCTATACTTGCTAAAATTAGCAATTTTTAAGACCTTAATGCAAATACGAACTATCCTTTTGCAATCCACTGCTGGCTTGCTCTCACTGTTTCTCGCAGCGCCTGGTGGTGCTGATACGTTGCCCCATTATGACTCTCCCGAACTGGAAGTCGGCCTCATGCCGCGCGCACCCCAACAAGTCGCCGCCTTCTATGAGGCACGAGGATTCAGTAAGCCAATGATAGAAAGACTGAAACAACAATGTTTTATCACTGTATGGGTCCACAACAAAAGTCAAAACATAATATGGCTGGATTTAGCTCGATGGAAATTTAGTAACCTCACAGGTAATGTGACAAGGCGGGATCGGCACTATTGGAAGGCTGTATGGCATAATATGCAAATACCGCTTGCGTATCAGTCAACCTTTCGCTGGACCCTCTTGCCTGAAACCCTCGACTTTCAACCCGAGGAACGGGAAGGAGGCAACATCGTCTTACCCCGAAGTGATCACCCCATGCAAATTCATGCCAGCTTTCCGACCAAGGCGGATAAGTCCGGTATTCCGATTACTGTCATCTTCAACAATATAGAGTGCGCAAAAGATCCATGAAGCAACATCACCTGTTAGGCATAATGCTTTTTTCTCTTATCTTTACAAGCCACTCGCTCGCGGCTGAGTCCATAACTTTGCCAAAAGGTATTCTAAAACTTAGCCCATATCCGGCTCCCCGCACAACTTTGGATGATCTGGATGGTGAAACTTATACTCTCAAACAGGATAAAGGTGCCTGGGTGTTTGTGCACTTCTGGGCGAGTTGGTGTGGCCCGTGTCGTGAGGAAATGCCGGCAATCCAGAACATGATGAGCACCCTGCAGGCCGAAGGATTAAAGATTGCCATGATAAATACCGCTGAGGATGAAGACACCGTTTTCAGCTTTCTCAGTGCCTATGCACCTGATATTCGGCCACTTATGGATCGTGACGGGCAAGTCACCGAAAAATGGCGGCCGCGAGGTCTTCCCGCCACGTATCTCGTTGACCCCAATGGCCAGGTCCGTTATCAGGCCCTGGGAGGTCGAGCCTGGGATACCCTGCCCTATATAACTTTCCTGCGTGGTTTGATGAAATAGAAATAGCCAGCACTAACATTTATGTCAGGGCGTGAGCATATTGCGCTGATATTATTAGTCATACGTGCCAGCAAACTCCACCCGTGACTACCTCGGGATGTTTTTGGTGTACATGATGGTCCATCTTCTCAACATCTGACGGTGGCACATCAATCATCAATAGCACTTCACCATGCTGTAACGCCGGGAGGAATTCATTAAGATGGACATTGGGTAGGCGTAAAACAAATATCAGGCCTGAGATAAAGGTACCCAGCATGATCGCTAATGGCAGGATCAACCAGACACCCGGGCTCCAGATGAGTATCGCAACAAACGCAATCAGGGCCACAAAGAATAGTGCTAAATTAATGCGCCACAAAAACCATTCAACAAAATAATCCCGATCGTTTTCAGTCAATCCATGGACATCTTCGATACCATTTAAGTGAGTGCTATCTTTTGCAACCGCATGAACATCCTGTTTTGAAATAGTCGTATCACCCAAATCTTCGACTAATTTTTCGGCATGTGAAGTATCGGGTAATAAATAGTACAGTCTTCGTTTCATTTCAGATCTCCTTCATCGGCAATAGTAATCCGTTACGACTATTTATTTAGTCGCACTGCCTACGAAACCTGATATCAGAATAAAATGTCCAGCAAACAAAGGTTTAATAACAATTAACCTTCAGCGACATAGTCATCGCTATCATCACCCTTTAATACGATGTTGCCTTCCATTTCCATATTCAGATAAATCTGGCGGTTTTCTTCATTTTCAAAGTAAATCTCAAGACCGTTTACTCCATCACCGTCATAGACACAGGGATGGTCATCGGGGTTGAGCACTTCACGGTTTGAAATGGGATCAGTGGTAGTACGAATTATCATGACTTTATCCTCCAGAGAGGGTGGGATGGTGAGGACACTGTAAGTCTAGATAACTTAGCATAATAGTCAAGTATTATTCCTGATGTCCCTGTTTCCTGATTAGGTAAATAAAATCATAGGGTTAATCCTGCAGTACAACTCACAACCCTGATACTTTTACGACTTTTTA
>JAHEIJ010000133.1 GCA_024639445.1 Gammaproteobacteria bacterium | reverse complement strand
CCAGCGTTACGTCGTGCTCCAATGCACGTTCCATGGCCCGTTGAATTACCGGCCCCTCAGCCATGGGATCAGAGAATGGCACTCCGAGTTCAATAATATCCGCCCCCGCCTCCACCATGGCATGCATCAGTGAGACGGTCACACCGGGCTCGGGATCACCGGCAGTCACGTACGGAATCAACGCCTTGCGGCCGACCGTATGACAACGGGTAAAACAGGCTGGCAAGCGACTCATAGGGTGATCCCTTCATGGGTGGCAACGGTATGGATGTCCTTGTCGCCCCGTCCTGATAAATTAATGATAATGATCTGATCCTTGCCCATGGTGGGTGCCAGTTTGGTGACATACGCCAGCGCATGACTCGACTCCAGTGCAGGCAGAATACCTTCAATCCGGGTCAGATCGTGGAATGCCTGCAGGGCTTCATCGTCATTGACTGACACGTATTTGGCACGGCCTGAATCTTTCAACCAGGCATGTTCAGGACCCACACCGGGGTAATCGAGTCCGGCGGAGACGGAATGGGTATGGATGATCTGGCCATGGCTGTCTTCCATCAGATAAGTCCGGTTGCCGTGCAACACCCCTGGTTTACCGGCACACAAGGGAGCGGCGTGACGACCGGTATCCAGCCCGTAACCCGCGGCTTCAACACCATAAATGGCCACTTCACTATCTTCCAGGAACGGGTAAAACAGGCCGATGGCGTTGGAACCCCCGCCCACGCAGGCAACCAGGGCGTCGGGCAGACGTCCTTCGTGCTGCAGGATCTGTTCACGTGACTCTCGGCCGATAATGGCCTGGAAATCACGCACCATCGCGGGATAGGGATGCGGGCCGGCAACGGTGCCGATTATATAAAAAGTATTATCCACATTGGTGACCCAGTCGCGCATCGCCTCGTTCAAAGCGTCCTTGAGGGTGCGTGAGCCCGAGGTCACCGGCACAACTTTCGCGCCCAGCAATTTCATCCGGAAGACGTTCATGGCCTGACGCTCGATGTCTTCGGCGCCCATGTACACCACGCACTCCAGCCCAAGTCGTGCCGCCACCGTCGCGCTGGCGACGCCATGCTGCCCGGCGCCCGTCTCGGCAATAATGCGGGTCTTGCCCATGCGTTTGGCCAGTAAGGCCTGTCCAACGGTATTGTTAATCTTGTGCGCGCCCGTGTGGTTCAGGTCTTCGCGCTTTAGATAGATGCGTGCCCCACCGAGTTTTTGACTCCAGCGCTCCGCGTAATACAAGGGACTGGGGCGACCGACATACTGTTGCAGTTCGAAATCCAGTTCGGCCTGAAACGCCGGATCCTGCAGATACTTTTCATACGCTTCACGCAGATCCTTGAGAGGCCCCATGAGGGTCTCCGCGACGAACATGCCTCCATAAGGACCAAAGTGCCCCGCCTCATCCGGCATCTGGTAATGTTCAGTGTGTTTCTTAACTTGTTCCAACACGTAGTACCTCATTGATAAAGGCTGTCATTTTATCCCTATCCTTGATCCCTTTGGCCGCTTCAACTCCGCCACTAACATCGACCGCATAGGGCCTGACCCGTTCGATGGCCGTGGCCACATTCTGCGAGTTTAACCCCCCCGCCAGGATAATTGGCTGTTTGATCTCGGTCGGCACCCGTTGCCAGTCAAATGTTTGACCCGTACCGCCCGGCACCCCAGCCTCATAACTGTCCAGTAAAATGCCCGCTGCCTGCTGATAGACTGCTGCTTCTGCCATCACATCAATATCCGCTGCCATACGCAGGGCTTTTATATATGGCCGCCCATATCCTTCACAATCGGCCGGCGCCTCGTCACCATGAAACTGCAGCAGGTCCAATGGTACCTCAGCAAGGACTTTGTTTATCTCATCCCGAGCCGCATTCACGAATAATCCGACCCGGGTAACAAACGGCGGCAGGGCGTCGCAAATCGCCTTTGCCTGCTCGATGCTCACCGCCCGGGGACTGGGAGCATAAAAAACCAGCCCGACGGCATCCGCACCCAGGCGGGCTACCTCCTGACCGTCCTGCGGACGGGTAATACCGCATATTTTAATTCGGGTTCGCATTCCAGGTCCGTCGGCGTAAAGACGCGCAGGTTACCAGAGCGCCGAAGACGGGGGAAGCTGTGGCAACCCGAACTCATCAGGATAGACCACTTCCACCAGGTATAAGCCTTCCGGCGGTCCGGTTACGCCCCCGAGACAGCGGTCCCGTCCATGCAGCACTTGTTTGGCCCAAACCGCGTCCTGCTCTCCGGCACCAATGGTCATTAACACGCCCGCAATATTCCGCACCATGTGATGCAGGAATGCATTCGCCTCGATATCAAGCAGGATTAACTCATCCCGGCGAGTCACATCCAGTCGATATACGGTGCGAATCGGGCTTTTCGCCTGACAGGCCACCGCCCGATATGCATTAAAATCGTGTTTGCCGAGTAAATACTGCGCTGCCTCCTGCATACGCGCCTCATCCAGGGGGCGATAATCAAATGCCACTCGCCCGGCGAGAAAAGCCGGTCGCACACTGCGATTGAATATGACATAACGGTAGCGACGTCGTACGGCGGAAAACCGGGCGTGAAAGCTGTCGCTGACATTACGAACCCATAACACCCTCACCGACGCGGGTAGATTGACATTGGTACCCATTACCCAGGCTTTATCATCCCGCCGCACATCGGTATCGAAATGCACCACCTGTTCAGCGGCATGGACCCCCGTGTCGGTTCGCCCTGCACAGATCACCCGTATCGGTTGAGCCGCAACATGTGAAAGTGCCTGCTCCACCACCGCCTGCACGGACGGGCTATGGTCCTGATATTGCCAGCCGCAGAACGGCCGACCATCATATTCAATCCCCAACGCAATACGCATGATTCTGGTTGTAAAATAAACAAAGCCCTGGCAGTTTTTTACCGCCAGGGCCTTTGATGCAAATTCCGTTCAGTCAGCTCAATGGCCCGACATTTAACCAGCAAGCCGGCTGGCCTGATGCAGGATCAGGCGATTTGATCCAGGAGTGACTGTGCTTCCGATTTTTGGGAGTCACTACCCTCGGACATGACTTCATCCAGAATACTGCGTGCCCCATCGGGATCACCCATATCGATGTAGGCTTTGGCAAGGTCCAGCTTGGTGCCGACTTCATCACCACCACCGATATCCAGATCATCAGACCCAAGATCACCCAGCGTCATGTCATCAGCAGTCGGCTCCGTCAGGGATTGTGTACCGCTGTCAAAGCTACTGCCCAAATCAAATGAGCTCGCGTCATCTACAACACTATCAGTCGCCATGTCCATGCTAAATTCCATATCGGAAGCGGCAGGACTCGCCGCCGCATCACTACCAGCACCCAAATCAAGATCAAAATCCAATGACCCTGCCTCTTCGGCTACCGCCGGCGCGGCTTCTGCACTGCTTTCACCCATATCGAGGTTGAAATCCAGCCCGCCTGAGGCCTCTGCTGTAGCTGTGTCACCACCGATATCCAGATTGAAATCCATACCACCTGCATCTGCTGCGGCCGGCGACCCGATATCGGCGGCATCAAACACGCCTGTATCCAGTCCGATATCCATCACCTGGCTATCAGACAGGCTCATACCCGGATCCTGGCTGGCGGCCAAATCTGGCAAGTCAGAGGCACCACTGAAAAGCGGATTACCGGGCACCAGTTCCGCGCCCATTGCCACGACTTTTTGCCACATGGGATTGGAGCGCGCGTCATCGCCCAAACTGGCAAAGAAACCCTCAGCGGTGTTTTCAAATGAGGGTTTGTTCTTGGTTGCATGAAACAACTCAAGCAGTTTCAGCTTCAGTTCCGGCCGTTTCGGCTCACTCTTGATTGCGTCAGTCAGACGTTCCTCGGCGGCTTCATAGCGCCCATAAGCCATAAAGACATCGGCTTCCGTCAACGGATCAACTTCACTGTCCTGGGTCTGAATTGCGCCCGCACCACTAACGGCAAAATCACTCAGGAAAGATGATTCTTCTTCAGATTCCTCTTCTGCTTCACCACTGCTTACGCTGGCAGGGCCGCCGGTAAGAATACTTTCCTGGTAACCCTGACCCGATTTACGGCGGCGGCGCACCAGTATCAGCAACAGGATTATCACTACCAGCGAAACGGGTAAGGCAATGTAGATTAGCAGCGAGTCACCGACCATATCGCCGAACAGGCCAGACAGGGTGTCACCCGCCACCTCAACCGCACCCATCACGGTATCCAGAGCATCATCCAGCATTCCATCCAGAAGGCCTTCTTCAGCTTGTGGTTGTGGCTTGGTGGGTGCTGCCGCCACGGGCGGTGTGGGCATGGGTTTCGCCGGTACTTGTTCTGGCGTAGCCTCCGCAACCGGAGCGGGTTGTTCAGCGATTGTTGCCTCGGGCTCTGGTGCCGGTTCGGGCTCAACCATTGCCTGAACGGGTTCTTCCATCGCGACTGCAGGCGTTTCAGCCTCGACCATCGGCTGCTGTCGCAATTCGGCTATCTGCTGTTGCAGCGATGCCAGTTCGTCATCCTTGATGGTAATGGAGCGCTGTAACCTGGAGAGTTCATCCTCCAGTTCTTGTAATTTGGCATTCAGTTCCTTGTTACGACCCCGCATGATGCCCGCATCATTACGTACCTGACGGAGTTCATCCTGCAGAGTGACAATATCGTTGCTTACCGCCCCCTCTGTAGTGCCGGCGCCGGCTTGCAATTCTGTCCCTTCAGGCGATGCCAGGGTCAGTTCACCCGGGCTCTCGGTTTCGGCAAATTCACCCATTTCAACTTCACTGGCAATGAGTGGTTGGGTTGCCGTGGTTTCTGCCACCTGCTCGCGATATCCTTGCCAGGCTTCAGTTTGTGCCTGGAATTCAAGCGCCGCCTCTTGCTGGCTCATGGCGGTCAAGAAGCTGGCATCCTCGATACGCAGCACATGCCCGACTTTCAGTCGATTCACATTGCCATCGACAAAGGCATCGGGGTTGCTCTGTAACAAGGCCATCATGACCTGATAAACGCTGATGGAATCATCAGGACGAAGTTTTTCAGCAATAGTCCACAGCTTGTCACCTTTGCGAACAATACCGTAATCCAGTTCCCCTGCAGGTTGGTAGCGTTCTTCCTGTCCATAAGCAACGAGAGGAATCCGCGGAAGCAACTCAGCATCGTCCGCAAATATGGCCGCTTCAGCCGGCATCAGTTCTTCCTCAGCGATGCCTTCTTCCGTTACAAGGAGGACATCATCCTCTGACACTTCAAGGACTTCACCTTCATCGCTCAATACCGGTACCGCGGCACCTAAAACGGCAGCCTCAGCCAGTGGGACATCAGAATCAGGCTCGACTTCAAATCCTTCTTCACTCAGCAGCGGCACATCTTCCGGCACAGGTTCTACCACCAGTCCTTCTTCACTCAGGATGGCCACTTCTTCCACGGCGGGCTCGGCAACCAGTTCTTCTTCCGCCAGTACGGGCGCATCTTCAAATGCTGTTTCGGTTAGCACGCCATCTTCACTCAGAACCGGCACATCATCCGGTAACGGCTGGGCAAACTGTTCCTCATCAACCAGGACAGACACATCCTCCGGCGCCGGTTCGACAACTAGACCTTCATCGCTCAATACCGTCACCGCCCCGGCTACAGCAGCGGTTTCCGCCAACGGGAAGTCAGCCTCTGATGGAGACACCACTTCGAATTCAGGTTCCGGTTCGATTACGGCCGCTTCCGCCGGCATCTCGACAAAGGGTGTGGCGGCCGGTTCCACGGCTTCCTGTTGTGCGACTTCCTCAGGTGCCATCGTTGCAGGGGCTTCTACCACTGTTGGCTGCTTGCGTACCTGGGTCGGGGGATCCAGCAGCATGGTGTACTCGCGCAGCATGCGACCATTCTGCCAGTTCATTTCCAGCAGGAAGTTCAGAAAAGGTTCACGAACGGGGGATTTGGAGGTAATAACAATATAATAAGCACCATTATCGTGCTGTTGAATGGCAAACTTCATTTCACCCAGAAGGGCGGGACGATCCATACCAGCACGGAGAAATGCATCGGAAGAAGCCAGTTTGACTGACATGCTACTGATATCAGCCGAGGTCACGGACAACAGCTCAATTTCAGCATTCAAGGGTTCATTCAGCGAGGAATTGAGCTTTAGACTCCCGAACCCAACCGCGTTTGCCGCAAGCGGCAGACAGATCAATATCGCGGCGGTCAGGAAGGCGACCAGCTTACGCATCATAGTACTTCTCCACTCCGTACAAATCCCATCGCGCGCATGTAGCGCACCCTAAACTTCTTATTTATCAATCAGTTATCCTAATTATCTTTGAATAATCTTTATAAGTATGCACTAACTAT
>JAHEIJ010000132.1 GCA_024639445.1 Gammaproteobacteria bacterium | reverse complement strand
ACCGGAACCCAGGGCAATCGGGTCGCGGGTGCTGACAATGGTAGCGATACCGGCGATCACATAAAGTACCGGCAGGCTTTCGTAGACGGGCTTGGGGATGACCATGATATTTGCCTCCTTTTGGTTAAGTTGTTGCTGTGAGCTTAGACATATAGCAGGCCACAATTACCCGTCTATGGTACTAGAGTATTAAAGTGGCAATTATTTTAGGGATATTGGAATAGATTGGAGCCTGGAAATCGACTGTGAAGACATCACCACGAGATAACCTGTTGACCCTGTATGCCGCCGCCCTGGAGGCGGTCGAGGGGCGCAATTGCGTTCGAAAATACCTGCAAAACAATGACCTGGAAGAAAAGCCGGTGGTGTTGTTGGCAATCGGCAAGGCGGCCGCAGCCATGGCGGCGGGGGCCTGTGACGTCCTGGGAGAGCGGGTTAGTGGCGGTTTGGTGGTGACCAAGGAAGGTCATGCCGACATCCCCCTGCCGGAGTGTCTGACCGTACTGGAAGCGGCCCATCCTGTACCGGACGTACGCACTCTCGAGGCTGGGCAGGCGGTGATCGAGCTGGTGAGCCAGTTACCACAGGATTGCCAGCTGCTGGTATTGACCTCCGGTGGCGCCTCCGCGTTGGTGGAAGCCCTGCCGGACGGAATTGGCCTGGCGGAGCTGGCCGAGCTGAATCGCTGGCTGGTGGGTAGCGGCCTGTCAATTATCGAGATGAACCGGATTCGAAAGTCGGTTTCCTGTCTCAAGGGGGGCAAGCTGGCCGGGTTATTGAAAGGGCAAACCGCGACAAACCTGTTGATTTCAGACGTGCCGGGAGACGATCCGGCGTTTATCGCTTCGGGTCCTTTTTATCGCGCATCATCAACACCGATGAATGACAAGGCCTTGCCGGACTGGGTGGTGGCCATGCAGCAGCAGACTGCGGCGATCACCAATCCGACACAGTCGGAACAGGACGTACCTCATCACATTGTGGCCAGCAACCGTATTGCCTGTGAAGCGGCACAGGCCTGTGCCCGGCAGCATGACTGGCCGGCCGTTTACCATCCGGAACTGCTGGAAGCCGATGCCGGGGCGGAGGCGGTATCGTTGGTCAATATGCTGGATGAATTGCCTGGCGGGGTGCATATCTGGGGTGGCGAAACCACGGTGCAGTTACCCCCGGAGCCAGGTCGCGGCGGCCGTAATCAACACCTGGCACTGGTGGCGGCACGGCAGCTGGCGGGTCGCGATGATCTCTGGTTCCTGGCGGCCGGGACCGATGGCACCGACGGGCCAACGGCGGATGCGGGCGCCCTGGTGGATGGCGGTACGATTGCGCGAGGCGAAGCCGAGGGTCTCGATATCTCGGATTGTCTGGCCCGCGCCGATGCCGGCGCCTTTCTCGAAGCCAGTGGTGATCTTGTGCATACCGGTCCCACCGGCACCAATGTGATGGACCTGATCCTGGCCTGGAAGGCGGAGTAAACAGGTATAATCGTGGTGATGCAGTCTGGAAATCTTTTTAGTCGTACCGACCTTTGTCTTCAGCACGCCGATCCTGATCAAAAGGGCAGTTGCGTGGCGGAACTGGTTGCAGCCTGGCTTGGCAATGCACTGGATACGGATGCCGCTCCGCTCGAGCCAATTAATCAACCCGGGCGACCAGAGCGACCGCAACTGGTTTCGCCCCGCGATCTCCCCCGACGCAAGTTAACCAGTCCGGAAGGGCATGCGGCCCTGATCCATTCAATCTGTCATATCGAGTTCAATGCCATTAACCTGGCACTGGATGCGGTGTACCGCTTTCGTGATTTACCAACCGGCTTTTATACTGACTGGTTACGCGTCGCCAAGGAGGAGGCTTATCACTTTGGCTTGTTACGCGATCACCTGCGCAGTCTGGATTATGACTATGGGGATTTTGATGCGCATAATGGCCTGTGGGAAATGGCCGTCGATACCGCGCATGATCCCATGATTCGCATGGCCCTGGTACCGCGCGTGCTGGAAGCCCGCGGGCTGGATGTCACACCGGGTATTATGCACAAGCTGGCTGAGATCGGTGATGAACAGGCTGTCGAGATACTAAAGATTATCCAGCGCGATGAAGTCGGGCATGTGGAAATCGGCACACGCTGGTTTCGTTACCTGTGCGAACAACGTAAGCTGGAGCCGGAAAAAACATTTCAGGATTTGTTATCCCAATACATGAAAGGCAACATCAAGGGTCCGTTGGATCGCGCGGCGCGACGTCAGGCGGGTTTTACTGAAGCAGAACTGGATTATCTGGAAGGAGCAGGATGAAAACTATAATAACAAGTAGTGTAACGCTGGCGTTAATCACAATGATTTTGGCCGGCTGTAATCAACAGCAAGACACGACAGAACAGAAAACGTTGGTATCGGAAAGTGGTGTCACCCTGCTGAACTTTGTCGAGCAGGAAAGAGGTGTGGAACCTTACCCGACACGTTTAATCGTGACCGAAAAGTTCCTGCGGTTTGATGACGGTGAAGGCTCTGCGGATTTTGTACTATTGGATCGCGGCAAGGATGTGATTTACAGCGTCAACAGTTCGGAAGGAACGGTCATGGCGGTGCATATGAAAGAAGTTGAAATCCAGCCGCCATTTGAACTGGAATTGTCACACGAACAGTTGGATGATTTAAAAGGAGCCCCAGATATTGAAGGTATCCGGCCGCGACACATCGTTTTCAGTGCAAACAGCGAACAATGTTATGAGGTGATCGCGGTGCAGGGCTTGTTGCCCGACGTGGTCATCGCCTTACAGGAATTCACTGATTTGTTAGCCAGTGACAGCAAGGTGACCTTCAATACCCTGCCGGCCGATCTGCAAAAGCCCTGTGATATCTCCATGAACACCTTTGCCGCCGGACGCCATCTTGCCTTTGGTTTCCCGATTCAGGAGTGGAGTGCCAATGGTTCAGGCCGAGCGCTGGTGGATTACCAGTTGGACTTCCAGCCTGATGCAGGCTTGTTTACCTTACCCGTGGATTACCAACACTTTACTGTGCAGGAATTTCGAGAGGGGAAAGTGATTAGCCCAAAATAAAATAATTGTCACCTGAATGTCTGCTCTCGACGGTGGGTTCAATTGATCAACGCAACACTTTATCTTTAACCCGAAAGATGGAGTGTTCGCCCCGACACCTGAGGACAGTATACCTATTTGATAATAACGGAAATATGTATACTGCCCCCCTGGAATTACTCAGTGACAATCATATTGTTAACTGTCACCGTCCCTGTTACTTCGACAGAGGCCAGGATACTAAACCTGCGCCGCAAATTCAGTTGTTGTTAGCGATTTTGAAAAGAGTGGAAAGCTCTTTTCGACGGTAGCATCATGCGTTTGAGAATCAAGGGCTGTAATTGCGTCAGAAATGTTGTAGACCTCAAATCCTCTATCATAAGCCGCACGCATGGTGCATTCAACACAGGCATTGCTGAGCATACCAGCTAACACAAGCGTTTTAATGCCGCGTGCATTGAGAGTCTTTTCAAATTCCGGGTTGAGAAATGCGCTCATACCCGGTTTTTCGAGAACGATATCACCATCATTCACGTCCAGTTCTTCAGCCGTTTGCGCTCCCCAGGTACCTTTTAGAAAGCCGCCCGTCTCACCTACAGCAGCAAATATTCCATAGGGTACCTCACCGGCTTCCTTGTAACCTTCGCTAAAAGCGACCATTGTATTGATTACAGGTATGCCGCTCTTGCGAGCGATAGCAATGATACGGTTAAGATGCTCTATCATCTCAGGGCCGTTAACCGTACCTTGAATGGCGTCATAGAGTACACCGCCTTCGCTAAGAAAGTCGTTCTGACCATCAAGTATCACCAGAGCGGTTGTTTGAGGATTAAGACTCATATTGTTTCTCCTATTTATCGACATGCTTGGGTTGAAGGTAATGCGTTTTTACAGACCTGGTACATACAAGCCAAATGATGACAAGGTGCATGGCAGGAACATATAAACAGGCCTTTTTGCCGGCCCATCCAGCCTGATCTTTGGTTCCGGTAAATGAAAGCACCCACTAGGTGTAAACCACCATGAAAATATCGAGGCCGATCATGGTCCACACAGGTGAAATATTCGTCATTGCAAAACACTCCATAGGTAGTAAGCTTGTATTGAAGAATATGCCGTATAGGTAGTAGTATCTATGATCAAAACGACTGATTATTTTGCAGAAACTATTGATATCAACGCACTACCTAATATTATTAACGATACGCTGAAGTCACTGCGTATCAGCGGTAATCTGTTACTGCGCGAGAGCTACGCCCTGCCATGGTCAATCGCCATCCCCGATGCGGAGTCACTCGGGCAGTTGCTGGATGTTCCACCGACAGCGCGTGCTGTGGCTTTCCATCTGGTTGAATTCGGTCATTGCACGATCAAGCAAGACAATGGTGAGGAGTTGCTGTTAAAAGCCGGTGAAATGGCGATCTGTTTTGGCGGTGATGCACACGTGCTGGGACAGGGCAAAACTGTAAAAGCGCAGCCCTTTGAAACGCTACTCAGAGGCGGCCCGAACATTCAGCGCCTGGAGAACGATGCCAGCCACGATGGTGCTTCGATGCTTTGCGGTGTATTCCTCTTGCAACATCCCCAGTTCAACCCACTGGTTGAAGCCATGCCATCGATCATGCATGCATCGCTGTCCCGGCCAGGTGAAATGCACAACCTGTCGGGTGTTGCTCGTTTGATGGCCGAACAAATCGACCGGCAGTCTATCGTCGGCAATTACGTGGTTGAAAGACTGCTTGAAGTTCTATGTGCCGAGGCCATGCGCGCCTATATCGAGACAGAGCGCAGTCTTAAAACAGGCTGGCTACGCGGCATCAAGGATCCGGTTATCAACCGCGCTATAGATGCCATTCATGCAAACCCTGGAGACAACTGGTCGGTGCAACGACTAGCTGATGATGTGGCCATGTCGCCATCGCGATTTGCAGCAAGGTTTGCCGATTCTGTTGGCAATAGCCCGATGGCCTACACCACGAAATGGCGCATGAATCTTGCCTGCCGTGATTTATCAAGCACACAGAATTCGATTGGTTCAATTGCATCCAGCGTCGGTTATGAAAGCGCGGCCGCTTTCAGTCGTGCATTCAAAAAACATGTTGGCGTATCGCCGGCTACCTGGCGCACCCGCTTTCTCCGGAGCCGGGTTGCCTAAGTTAAAGGGCTCAAATGTGCGCTTACCCTGATTTACCGGACGCACGAAATGGGACTATGATAGCCCAAGAGGAGTGTCCGTTATTGGCCGTTTTCGGAAGACCAGACGAACTGGTACTTACGACCCAAAGCCGCCATTAACAGGATAAGAAAATGAAAAAAATAGTTTTATTTTTCTTACTTTTTTACTCTTCAAACTTATTTGCAGATCCTCACTATGTTCAGGTTCTGCATCCTTATTGGGGCGATGATGAAAGATTTTTAGAGTTTTTAGATAAGTATAAAGACCCAGTAAATGTTGTTGTAAATAAGTATGAAGGTTCGAAAGACCCAGATGATGGTGAGGATTGGTATATTTATATCTATATAATAAATAAATCAGCTTCAAGAGACTTTTTATTAAACATAGCATGTCCTGGTGCTGTGCCCTATGAGATCTATAGAGGAAATAAAAGAGTAAGCCAAAGTAATATTGCAAAAATTGAGAGTATAAGCTCAGACCCTATCAGGAAAACACCGGAAGCAGAAATTGATAGTGATAACAATATTCTTTGGAAACTTGATCCAGCTTATTCAAAACATGGAATGTGGATTTATTCAAAGAGCCCTCCTGCAAAGAGGGATTTTTCACTTCATTCTAATAATGGTTCTGCTATTACAGGTGTAATCGATGGCCCTGCCTGTGTAGAAAGTGACTACATAGAAAAACCCAAACCACTTCGCGTGCAATATCAGGATTTTTGCCCGTCAAATAAAACATGGGATAAAGAAGACAAAGTACAGCTTCTAACTATTTGGGCAAAAATGGATGGTTGCACTGAAGATATAAGCCTTGATCTTTTTAAACAAGAAAATGAATGGGAATATATTGTTTTATCATGTGGTAATGACCTTTTTAAATTTAAATGTAAGTTTGATAGTGATTGCAAGAAAGAGTGCTGGAAATTTAGATGAGAATGTGAAGGTTTTCTGTCATTCAGCTTTTGTAAGAATGTCCGCTAATGGCCGGTAAGCGACCATCGGAGCGAAGAATCAAGCCAGGGAATCAAAATGGTCAGTTACCGACCCAAAGCCGCCTTTTAAAAATTCCCAGGTATAGCGGTAAACACAATCCCAAAGCCGACATTCAAGAAAGGCCCTTATAGGTCCCGTTTTCGCTCCTTAACAAATCGTCTAACAGTCAT
>JAHEIJ010000131.1 GCA_024639445.1 Gammaproteobacteria bacterium | reverse complement strand
TCCAGAATTAACAGGCTAGCTAAATATCATTACAAACAATAGCTTGCATTAGCACTTGATTAGAACGAACGGTACCTTTTATTCTCGCCCTGTCAGAGGGAATATTTTGCAGTGGCAACCAGCCCTGAAACATAGAAGCGTAATATGGCGTCAGGCAGGATTTGTTTCTCCCTAATTGAGTAGTTCCGGCCTGATCATCCAATTAATTTGCCAGTGCGCATCGTCATTGTGTTCAAGACAAATGGCGCTCCCCGGCTGAAAAGCAATGATGAGCCTGTTTTCATCTTCAGTAATCAAGTGCGAAACCAGTTTGGCCATAAACGGCAGATGACCGACGATGAGTGTATCCCTGTTCCAGCTTTCACTTTGCCAGTCAAAAGCTTTGGGATTATCGTTGGGATTGATGAGACCGCTGGTTTCCAGTTCCATCCCGGATGCAGTCACCTTCGCAAGACGCTCGGCTGTCTGCTCGGCACGAAGCTTACCGCTGTGGATCACTCGCTCGACCTGAATCCCCGCCTGCTTGAAGAATGCGGCAAGCCGTTCAATATCTGCCTTTCCTTGATCTGTTAAGGGCCGATCAGGGTTGATTTCTTTTGCACAAGCTTCACCATGCTGTACGAGATAAAGTTTCATTTCTACAATCCTTTAGTTACAGAAACCACAATCCCGCATTCAGTGCTTCCTTACGTATCTGCTTCGCAAGCTTCTTAAAACCTCGGGTATTTGGGTGGATCTCATCAAACCAGTAAGTTAAGTCTGGAATACCCTGTTTCAACAATACCTTGCGGGTATCTACAACGAGGAACATTGGATAACTGGATTCCAGCTTCTTCATGCGCCGATAAAACGCATCAAGCATTTCTTGAACAATGTCATATTGTTCATCCTCGTCATTAATCCCTTGATGTCTAAGATAAACTTTTATCCATCCTTTGTTAAACATAGCGGGGCCAATATGCGTGCCAACTTCTCTTGGTCGCAGATAGCTATAAACATGCGTTATTACAGGTGTATCTATATTGAGAATGGCATTATTGCGCATATCGAGAAATCGCGCATATCCTTTGACAACCTCACTTAACATGGAATAA
This sequence comes from Gammaproteobacteria bacterium, assembly GCA_024639445.1. GTDB lineage: Bacteria > Pseudomonadota > Gammaproteobacteria > UBA6429 > Thiohalophilaceae > JAHEIJ01. Next base: position 5,291 of record JAHEIJ010000131.1, on the reverse strand, counting down.
AAACTGGTCGTCAACAGCTCTTTGCCGAAAAGCCCTGGAAAATGTCTCTTATTCAGGACGTAACCGCATTCTATAATTTCAGGCCCGACAATATCATTTCCCGCAGCACTCAAGAATATTAAATCAAAATCCTCACCCCATTGCTCTGTTGATAGTAATTTTTTCAAGCGCTTCATTTGTTTACCCCGCGCCTTGAAAATAGAACTCGCCTCATCACCGGGTTCAGAAATATTTAGCACCAAATACTCATTTGAGTTGAATTGTTCTAGTTGCGAGGAAAGATTCGATACCCCTGGGAATGGGTGAGAAACCCACGAGTCGCCTTCTATCAGTATTTTTTTTGAGTAGTGGCCGGCTTGCCATTCATCGACAAACTCATATATGTCATTGACTTGCCCCATCAGTCGCGCTCCTGCATATATATGTTTCCGTGTTGATTTATTGTAACTCTTTCTCTTCCTCTCCTTGTATCTGTTTTCCTATCCACAAGCAGATTCTCAGGTGCCACATCAGCCGGACAGCCTGCCTTTTTTAAACACTGGATCAAATCTCATTTTAGTCGATTATGACTTTGGTTCAATTCGTTAAGTATGTTTTGATGTCCTCAACCCACAGGCGCCCCACGGGGATGACGTACAGGCGACCTACAGGGATGTAGGGAGTTAGAGCCGCGTCGGGAACAGCGGCCGAGATGTACAAATGTCACGGAAGAAATGCATGGAGCACGACTACAGGGATGTAGGAGTTAGAGTTGTGCCGGATGCAACAACCGAATTGTTGAGGAAGCCCGTAGGAACCGGACGAGGCGGGATCGTATGGTTTAAAAAAGAAAACCCCGCGATTCCTCGCGGGGTTTCTTCGAGACATCAAACTAACAGGTTGTTTAGACCTGTACGTTTGTAGCCTGCGGGCCTTTGGGTCCGTCTTCGACGTTGAAAGTCACTTGCTGACCTTCAGCCAGTGTGCGAAAACCTTCGCTGGCGATAGCAGAAAAGTGAACAAATACGTCTTTGCTCCCATCAGAAGGAGAAATAAAGCCGAAGCCCTTGGATTCGTTAAACCATTTAACGGTTCCTGTTGCCATGATAATTACCTCATTAAAGTATTAAAAAATAAATGTGTTACAAATCTTACGAGGTAATTAACAGGAGAAAACTTGGAGAGAACTTCTGACAAGAACCAGGATAGAATGTAGTGGCGTGCAGTTTAACCGGTTTTTGACCAGAAACACTACACATTTGTTTACATAAGGGGAAAATACGGCAATTCAAGGCCATAATTTGACTAAATACGGTCGATAGTATGGCTAAATGGGGTTGGCACCACGCATGTCTTTAATTCACTCCACCCTCTGTTAATCATGCCTTACGTTTCTTCCCCATATTCATCCCCAGATACCGTATTAATAAATAAGCATGAAAACCGTCAGCCTGGTCTGAATTCTGATATACTAACCGCCAAATTACATATACACGACACACATCAGTCTGTGTCTCCCTTCGTGGACTCCCCTTTCACGGTAAGCCTCGAATACGATTGTAATTGTTCCCTCCTGGACTGTCTCAGGCTAAAACCTGGGCGGGCGGTAACCCAAACCCTATAAAGGGCTCAACACCACATGTCTTTTGATTCACTCGGCCTGTCGGCCGAATTGCTACGTGCTATCCGTGAACAGGGCTATAGTCAGCCTACACCTATTCAAACCCAGGCCATTCCGGTCATTCTGGATGGTCAGGATATTCTGGCCGGTGCGCAAACCGGTACCGGAAAAACCGCCGGATTTACCCTACCGATGCTGCAGCGCCTGAACCAGCCCCAAGGCCCTAATAATCGCCGTACCATTCGTGCCCTGGTTCTGACACCCACCCGGGAACTGGCGGCACAAGTCGGCGACAGCATTAAAAACTATTCCAGACACTTGCCGTTGAAATCAGCAGTTATCTTCGGAGGCGTCAGCATCAACCCGCAGATCGACAAACTGCGCAAGGGTATCGATATTCTGGTAGCTACACCCGGACGCCTGCTGGACCATGTCAGCCAAAAGACCCTTGACCTCTCCAATGTCGAGATACTGGTGCTGGACGAAGCTGATCGCATGCTCGACATGGGTTTTATTCGGGATATCCGCAGGGTCCTGGCATTGCTACCCAAACAACGCCAAAACCTGTTGTTTTCTGCTACCTTCTCCGATGAGATCAAACAGTTGGCCAACAGCCTGTTAAAGAAACCCGTTTTGATCGAAGTGGCTCGCCGCAATACCGCCTCTGAACTGGTCAGCCAGGTTATCCACCCGGTCGATCGGCGCCGCAAGCGCGAATTACTCTCCTTTATGATTGGATCGCAAAACTGGCACCAGGTACTGGTGTTTACCCGTACCAAGCATGGCGCCAGTCGCCTGGCCGAACAGCTGGGTAAGGACGGGATCAGCGCCGCCGCCATCCACGGCAACAAGAGTCAGGGGGCGCGCACCCGCGCACTGGCAGACTTCAAGCAAAATAATGTACGCGTGCTTGTAGCTACCGATATCGCTGCCCGCGGACTGGACATCGATCAGCTCCCGCACGTGGTCAACTTTGAGCTGCCCAATGTACCTGAGGACTACGTGCATCGCATTGGCCGCACTGGTCGTGCCGGCAATGATGGCGAGGCACGTTCACTGGTCTGCGTGGATGAGCACAAACACCTCAAGGACATCGAACGCCTGCTTAAGCGCGACATTCCCAGAGACATCGTTCCTGGTTACGAGCCTGATCCCTCGATTAAACCCGAACCCATCCAACAAGGACGCGGCGGCAAGCCGGGTAATACAAAACCAGGCAACCGCAACACAACGGGGAAATCGCGCCAGAGAGGACACCCGCCATTGCAAGCCAGCAGAAACAGGGGCAATCGTTCCCGACGTAATGCCGGATAAGCCCAATATTAAGGAGTCGAAAAGAGATGAGTACAGAACTGGAAGACAAAATCAGTGAAAATAAGTATCGCGTGGTAAGCGTCGAAAAAACCGAGCCCCCCGAAGGTATGCCGGAGGGTAATTGGCATCGTTATATCATTGGACAAGGCAGCGCAAAAATCGAGGGCTTGAAACCCGGTACCTTAAAGGCCGTAACTCAGCATGCTGAAACCGTTGCTGAGGATCTCAATTCACGGGCTGGCGGAGGCAACTCTGCCTATGCAGCGCGCAAGCGAAAATGATCTTTTCTGTCACTATCGTTGACAGTAAAAATTTATAGCACACGTTTTCGTAATGCCCTTGTTAGCAGGCTAGCAAGGGCTGGGGCCAAAGTTAAATTACTCCGCCCCCTTTAATTTTACCTTTGTTGTGGCATAATGCCCGCCCTTTTTACCTGTATTACTACCCCGGAAGTTTCCCTTGATTACGACAGCTAACATCACCATGCAGTTTGGGGCCAAGCCCTTGTTTGAAAACATTTCCTTCAAATTTGGCAATGGCAATCGCTACGGCCTGATTGGCGCCAACGGTTGTGGCAAGTCCACCTTTATGAAAATACTGGGCGGCGATCTGGATCCCACGGCTGGTAATGTTTCAGTGGATGTTAACGAACGCGTTGGCAAGCTTCGCCAGGACCAGTTTGCATTTGAAAATAATACGGTACTGGATACGGTCATTATGGGACATGATCGTCTGTGGCAAGTAAAAGCGGAGCGTGACCGTATCTATTCTCTGGCGGAAATGAGTGAAGAGGATGGCATGAAGATTGCTGAACTGGAAATCGAGTTTGCCGAGCTGGATGGCTATACCGCCGAAGCCCGCGCGGGCGAATTATTGTTAGGTCTTGATATCCCACTGGAACAGCATAGCGGCTTGATGAATGCCGTTGCGCCGGGATGGAAGTTACGCGTGTTGCTCGCCCAGGCGCTGTTCGCAGACCCGGACATTATGTTACTGGACGAGCCAACCAATAACCTGGATATCAACACCATTCGCTGGCTGGAAAAAGTGCTGAATGAACGCAACAGCACCATGATCATCATCTCGCATGATCGTCACTTCCTCAACAGCGTATGCACACATATGGCCGACCTGGATTACGGTGAGCTACGCGTTTATCCAGGCAATTACGACGATTACATGACAGCATCTACCCAGGCCCGTGAACGCCTGTTGTCGGATAATGCCAAGAAAAAAGCCCAGATTGTCGAACTGCAGACCTTTGTCAGCCGCTTTTCCGCCAATGCATCAAAGGCCAAGCAGGCGACGTCGCGTGCCCGGCAGATTGAAAAAATCCAGCTCGATGAAGTCAAACCCTCCAGTCGTCAAAGTCCTTTTATCCGTTTCGAGCAAGACAAAAAACTCTATCGCATTGCCCTGGAAGTGGAAGACCTGAGTAAGGGATACGGTGAACAGCCATTGTTCAGTGACATGAACCTCCTGGCTGAAGTAGGTGAACGTATCGCGGTGATCGGACCCAACGGAATAGGCAAAACAACCTTATTACGTACGCTGGTGAATGACTTTGATACTGAAAACGTTATAGGTAGCGGCAAGGTTAAATGGTCAGAGAACGTCAGCATAGGCTATTATGCGCAGGATCATTCAGCGGATTTTAGCAAGGACATGTCCTTGTTCGACTGGATGAGTCAGTGGAAAAAACCTGGTGATGACGAGCAAGCGATCCGCGCGGTTCTGGGCCGTATGCTGTTCTCACAGGACGAAATCAAGAAGTCAGTGACAAAAATATCCGGCGGTGAGCAAGGGCGAATGATATTCGGTAAACTCATGTTACAAAAGCCGAACGTGTTAGTGATGGATGAACCAACCAATCACCTGGATATGGAATCCATTGAAGCATTAAATCTTGCCCTGGAGAATTATCCTGGCACGCTGGTTTTTGTAAGTCATGACCGAGAATTTGTTTCATCCCTGGCGACACGTATTATTGAACTGTCGGCAACCGGTATAACGAATTTCAGCGGGACTTATGAAGACTACCTGCGCGATATGAGCAATGAACGCGAGCACGTACTGAACAAAGCTTCGTAAGAAAATTCTACAGTACGGTCAGGGCTCGGTGATCTAGCCCCGACTCAACGGGCACTGAGTTCGTCGCATCAAGGGGTCAGACCCCTTGATTCCTAAAATCTAATCACTCTGACCTCGTTAATTTAAGAATCGATCAAAGGTCCATTCCAGTTCTCCTTTGTCCGAGTATAGGTCGTATCCACCATCATCACGCGGTACGACGCAATCGGCCACCCGTCCGGCGGGAACCTCGCGACCGACCGCACGAGCGGCGTGATCGGGATGTTCTCGTTTTCGTGGTAAAACC
>JAHEIJ010000130.1 GCA_024639445.1 Gammaproteobacteria bacterium | reverse complement strand
AAAACCAAAGCCACCAAGATAGTCACGTAGCGATGATTCACCGGCCTTGTGGTCCAGACGCTGTAGATGGGCCAGCGGGGATTCGTCAGTGCGCAACTGATCCAGTTGATGCTGGGCAAAGTAACCCAGTTGCAGATAGCGGGCGGGTTGCCGCTTGCCCGTTAGTTCCTGCAGAGTGCCGGCCAGCAACTTGATGAGGGTGGATTTGCCGGCGCCGTTGGGACCCAGCAGGCCAATGCGATCGCCTGGCGCCAAGCTGAGATTCAGCCCCTGGAGTAACGGTTGTTGCTCATAGCCGACAGCGGCATCTTCCAGCTGTAACAACGGCCGGGGTAACTTTTCGGGTGGAGGAAAGGTGAAGTGAAACGGCGAATCCACATGGGCCGGCGTGATCAGGGCCATGCGTTCCAGGGCCTTGAGACGGCTTTGGGCCTGGCGGGCCTTGGTGGCCTTGGCGCGAAAGCGGTCCACAAAGGCGCGCATATGGGCTACTTCACGTTGTTGTTTTTCGTGTGCGGCTTGTTGTTGGGCCAGTTGTTCTGCACGTTGCTGTTCAAAGGCCGTGTAATTACCGGTATAGAGGGTAATGCGCTGCTGTTCCATATGGGCGATGCGGTTAACGATGCGGTCCAGAAAGTCCCGATCATGGGAGACCAGTAGTAAGGTGCCGTGATAACGTTGTAACCAGCTTTCCAGCCAGATAACCGCGTCCAGATCCAGGTGGTTGGTAGGTTCATCCAGTAACAGAATATCGGAGCGGCACATCAAGGCCTGAGCCAGGTTGAGGCGCATTCGCCAGCCACCCGAAAAAGTATCGACGGCCAACTGTTGTTGGGCCGTCGTGAAACCGAGGCCATTTAACAGGTGCGCGGCACGGGCCGTTGCCGTGTAGGCATCAATGGCTTCCATCTGGCTTAGGATCTGTGCCTGCTGTAAACCGTCCTGGTTTTGTTCGGCCACAGTCAGTTCCGCTTGTAGTTGCCGCAGGCCGCTATCACCATCGATGACGTATTCGATCGCCGGTTTCTCAACTGCCGGGGATTCCTGGGCAACATGCGCGATAACGCTGTCGGCCGGGAAACGGAGAGTCCCTGTGTCGGCATGCAGTTCATTCCGAATCAGCGAAAACAGACTGGATTTACCACAGCCGTTGGTACCGGTGATGCCCACCTTGTTGCCTGCATGAATGGTAAAGCTGGCATGCTCAAACAACGGCCGGGGCCCGCGGCGCAATGAAACATCGGTAAAGGTCAGCATATCGCGCTATTGTATCAAGCCTGATGCATGGCCGCCGATACAGCAGACCGATCTTCTGTTCAGGCCAGTTCGACCCGGCAGGTAGTCGGAGTAAGATGTTCCAGCGTGAAAGGCTTTTGGGTGAATTGTTCGATAACAGCCATATTGGTGGTGGTATGTAAGCTTGGCGGTCCGGTTACATATGCACCGCTGCCAGCCAGTGCCAGTGGTAGCAAGATCTGATCGGCCAGATAGTGGCCGACGGGTATTTCATTGGCCAGGTAATCGCGCACGTCCTGCACCACCTGGTTGGCCACTTGTTCAGCGGGCAGTCCGCGTTTACCAAGTGCGGTGAACACTTCGGTAATCCCTTCAGCTTTTATGATGACACTGACACAGTTACCTGGACCGATTGCCAAGCTATCAAGCTGAGAGCTTAAACACGAAGCCGGCAATTGTAAGGCCTTACCAATCACACCCAGTTCCCGTTCAGCAATATGCTCAGGCAAATGGGACAACAAGACCTCGGCCCTGGTTTCGATAAGCTTGCCGCGCTGCAGAATATTGAGCGGGCGCAAGCGGCTTGCCGGTTGGATGGTGATATTCAGTTCGCCGCCACCAGCTGGGACATATCCCGGCCTTATGAGCCTGGCCTTGACTGCGGGCCCCATGCGGTTAATCAACGGCAGGAAGGCCTGGTTTAGAAACTCAAACGGCGGGGCCATGGGATTGTGGGTGCCGCCTTCCAGGATCACGCGGGATGAATGGCGGGCACGCATAAGTGCCGGTAACAAGGTTTGAAACAACAGCGTGGTGCTCCCGGCGGTACCGATGGCAAAGCGATATTCACCGCCTTCCACCTCGTGCGGGATAAAGCTGAGAGTCTGCGATCCCAGCTCTGCGCCTTTGACTTCGGCCCGGGCAATGCAGGCGGCGGCTTTCACCGCGGCCAGGTGTTGCGGCTGTAGCCCCGGTTTCGCACGCGTGGCGCGTATATTGTGAATCTGAAAGGCCTTGCCCAGACACATGGACAGCGCCAGCGCGGTGCGCAAGATTTGCCCGCCCCCTTCACCCTGTGAGCCATCAATAGTCAGCATTTTATTATTTAATTACAAAACAAGATCGATGCAGCTGTCGGTCATAGGTATTAATCAATATCCTCAGCCGCCTGATGGTGACCGTTACCGGTTAACGGCACAAACACCACATCAATTACCTTGCGCCGAGTGAAATGATTGTCTTCCTGTTTTTGAATGACCAGCAATTCCTGGGCGTAATATTCATAGCCAACAGGAATGACCAGTCGCCCACCGGGTTTGAGTTGCTCCAGCAAAGGCGTGGGTACATGTGGTGCGGCGGCAGTGACAATGATGCCATCAAACGGTGCCAACTCGGGTAAGCCAAAGTAGCCATCACAGTCATGCACTTCAACATTGTTATAGCCCAGGCGTTGCAGACGCTCGCGTGCCGGATCGACAAGAGGACTGACAGTTTCTGTGGTATGGACTTGTTTAACCAGGCAGGCCAGGATGGCGGACTGATAACCGGAGCCGGTGCCAATTTCGAGAATAACATCATCGGCTTGTGGTTCGAGCAGATCGGTCATCAAGGCGACAATATATGGCTGGGAAATGGTCTGACCGTGGCCGATCGAAAGCGGGCCGTTGCTATAGGCTGTGATCTGGCTGTTGGCAGGGACAAACTCGTGCCGGGGGACCTTGCGCATTGCGTCCATCACCCGGGTATCAAGTTTGTTTTTGCCGATCGCATGACTGGTATAGGCTACTTCTTCCTCTATGACTTCGAGCATGCGCTGGTGTTTTTCTTCGGTGTTCATTTGCTTATGACGATTAGCGGCAGTTGAATCTGGAAGTTGGTAAACCCTGTGTTTTCCATTAAGGCGGAGACAGAGTCCTGCTTATTTAGAGGGGGTTCAGACCAACCATCGGCTTGTTATTGGCTGGCCCCAGGCAAGCCTTGATATCCTCCCGCTGCAAAGATTCCCTGGCTTTCAGTTCCGCGATGAGTTTTTCAAGTTGACGCTGATGTTGCTTGAGCGTGTTGTTGGCGGATTCTTCGGCTTGCCGAATTAATTTCTGCACAGCTTGATCAACGGCGCGCGCTGAATGTTCACTGTAGCGTCGCGGTTGTGCAATTTCGCGGCCAAGGAAAGGGTGTTCCTCCGACTGGCGCAGATCAACCGGACCAATTTCATCTGACATACCCCAACGCGCCACCATGGCACGGGCGAGAGTGGTGGCCTGGTGAATATCGTCATCCGCCCCCGAACTGACGGTACCGAGTAATAATTTTTCCGCACATCGGCCACCGAGAATCACGGCGAGGCGATCGCGTAAATAATCTTCCGGTAAAGTGTGACGCTCTTGTTCCGGTAATTGCTGTGTCCCGCCCAGCGCCTGGCCACGGGGGATAATGGTTACCTTATATAATGGATCAGCATGGGGCAGGAAATAGGCAACCAGAGTATGGCCGGCTTCATGGACGGCCAGGCGGTGCTTTTCTTCCGGTTGTATTGCCAGGGTGCGAACCGTTCCCATCAGGAGTTTGTCGCGGGCTTCGTCCAGTTCGGCCATGCTGACCTTGCCCTTGTTGGCTCGGGCGGCAAACATGGCGGCTTCATTGACAAGATTTTTCAGATCGGCACCGGAAAAGCCCGGTGTACCGGCCGCAATCTGCTTAAGATCGGCATCGTCCTGCAGGGGAATTTTGCGGGTGTGTACTGCCAGGATGGCTTCACGGTCCCTCAGGTCGGGTAAATCCAGAATCACGTGACGGTCAAAGCGTCCGGGACGCAGCAGGGCCGGATCGAGGACATCGGGGCGGTTGGTGGCGGCGATCACAATGACAGCCTCATGGCCGGCAAAGCCATCCATTTCCGCCAGGATCTGATTCAGGGTCTGCTCCCGTTCATCATGGCCGCCGCCCAGCCCGGTGCCGCGAGTCCGTCCTACACTGTCCAGTTCATCAATAAAGATAATGCTCGGTGCATTTTTTTTGGCGGCCTCAAACAGGTGACGCACCCGGGAAGCACCGACGCCAACAAAGACCTCGATGAATTCGGAGCCGGATATGGAATAAAACGGCACCCCGGCTTCCCCTGCCAGAGCCCGTGCCATCAATGTCTTACCGGTACCAGGCGCGCCCATTAGCAGGATGCCGCGAGGCACCTCGGCACCGAGTTTGCGAAAGCGTTCGGGCTCTTTCAGAAACTCTATGAGTTCCATTACCTCCCGCTTGGCATTTTCCTGCCCGGCAACATCAGCAAATGACACTTCCGGGACTTCGGCCTTGCGGCCGGGAGTTTCCAGAAATTTCTTTAGTTCTCCGGGGCCGCCGAGACGCCCACCAATCGCACTGGATGTGCGTTTATACGCCCAGTAAAACAACAGGAAGAGGATTAACCAGGGCATCATGGTGAATAAAAGCGTAAACAGGATATTGCCCTGGGTATCAGACTGGATGCTCACCGTGACCCCGGCTTTCTCCATTAAAGGCAGTAACGTTTCATCCCCAAAACCGGGCAGTTCAGTTTGAAACAGTCTTGCCAGTTCACCTTGCGGACCAATGGCCTCGTCGGTTTGCAGCATGCCTTTAACATGTAAACCGCGAATCTCGACGTTGTTGACCTTGTTTTGACTGACCAATGACTTGAACTGGCTATAGGGAATCTCGTAGTGCATTTCTTCGGGCTGGAAACGTTGGAAGGTATAGATAGCCAGCACAAACAGCATGAATATGAACCAGTAAGGCAGCCATTTCGCTGCACGGTTATTTGGCTTATCGGGTTTGGGTTGGTTCATGGTAAATCGCAGGTGCAATAGTTATACAGCGTACAAAAGAGTCATCTCATTATCACTTAATCTGTTTTATTCTAAGTTTAAATATAAAGACTGCTCTTAAATTAAGACTAGCAGATTGGATGCTCCTCATCAGGCTTATTACGTTGCCAAATGCAAACGCCATTTTTGTAAACAACACGTATACGATGAAGAGGTACGCTGTGCGTTATGCCATCGTTGGCGATAAACTGAAAAAAGAAATGACTATCAGGGTCAAATGTCGTCTGCTGCAACGGTAATCTAACAATGCGATGTTCGATACGATCAAAGTAACCGATCTCAAAATTGCCACGGGAAAACTCGGTATCCCAGCGTATGCGGTTAAGCAACTCCTGAATCGTTTGCATGACATACGTGTTTACAGTCGGCGTGGCAGACCCCAGGAATCGAAACGGCCTGGCCTGTCAGTTTAGATTATGTCCAATTGATTTTTCAGGGATTATCAGGGTCACAGGATCCTTCTTGCACCCAGATCCCTTTTTCACAGCGTAACAGCTCACCACTACCGACACAGACGAAGGTGCCAGAGTCATAGGCGACACTATTGAAGTAGCAGACCGGCAGCTCCTCAAGCTGCTGGGCCAGGATAGGGAAATCATCATCATACTCATCCAGGATGGGTGAGGTCTTATGCTCGGGGTCGGGAGCGCCGACCGCGATTGGAGCCTGTACAGTCGTCATGGCCATTACCTCATTTTGTGATATTCGTCGTGTTTTTGGTCGCTTGTGCGCAACGCAGTTATCTATTCTTAAAAATAGATGTTCCTGGGTAATTTTTGTTTGCGCCAGATCATGGAAATCATATCTATAACAAATGCTTGCGCGATCGATGACTGCTGGCGCTAGGTCACGAAGGCTCACGAAAAAGTATGATCACACAAAATATGTTTTATTGTAGGAGATATTAGTATGGATTTTCCTGCAATGAAAAGTCGATTACGACCGACTACACTTTGTAAACCCACGTATGACAGAGCACACCTCAGCAACCAGGTTATAAAGCGCGATTCATCAGGGAGGTCGATTATGCAGGTGCCGTTACAAATCAAATTTCGACATATGGAGCCGTCGGCGGTAATTGAGGCGAGAATCAGGGAGAAGTGTTATAAGCTACAACGATTTGCTGAACACGTTACAAGGTGTCAAATTACAATCGATGCACCGCATAAACAACAGGCCGGGCTTTATCGGGTAATCATAGACATTACCCTGCCAGGAGGAGAAATTATTGCCTCTCACCATTCGGAACTACATCATGCCCATGAAAATGTGCATGTGGCTATGCGCGATGCTTTTGATGCAGCGCGGCGTCAATTAGAAGACTATG
>JAHEIJ010000129.1 GCA_024639445.1 Gammaproteobacteria bacterium | reverse complement strand
CACATGTCGGTTCATGACGCCGGCTACGCCGACACGGCGCAATGATTGGGCAACGGGGTCATTGCGGTAGTCCAGGCCGAGGCTACGCATGAGTCCCTGGAAAATCGATTCCCGCCGCCCGATGCTGCCACTGGTGATGGTGGCGGCGACCACCGCCAGCATGCCAGGCAGGATGAAATTGGGATTGCCCGTCAGTTCCAGGATGGCAATCAAGCCAGCCAGCGGGGCCTGCAAACTACCTGCCATCATGGCCCCCATGCCGATCATGGCATACAGGCCAATGGATGCCGGTTCATTGATGCCCAGCATGACACCAAGGGTGCCCAGCAGGCCCCCGGCGGCTGCGCCGATGAATAGGGCTGGGCCGATGATTCCGCCAGGTAAGCCGAGGCCGATGCCGCCGCAGGTCGCGATGATCTTCATCAGCAGTATCGCCACCAACAACATGATACCGGGCTCACCCAGCAGCATGCGATTCACGGTGTCATCCCCGATCCCCATCACCTCAGGGACGGCAAGGCCGCATAACCCAACCAGTAGGCCCGCCAGGCTGAGTCGTAGCATGATAGGCAGTTTTCGGCCGTTTGATGAGACCAGTTGGAACAGGTGATTAAAACCGGTTGCCAGCAGTCCGATCAGCACACCGGCCAGCAGGATATAGGGCAGTTCACCCAGGCTACCTAGGGTCAGGGCAGGCACGTTGTAGGCAAGATCACTACCTAATACCGCTCGCGTTAGGGTGGTAGCGCTAACCGTCGCCAGGATCACCGGGGCGAATCCCGCCACGGTGTACTCCATTAATAGCACTTCCATGGCGAAGGCGGCCCCGGCCAGGGGTGTGTTGAAAGAAGCGGCAATGCCGGCGGCGGCGCCGCTGGCCGCCAGGATGCGCAGACTGTTATTGGGCAGGCCCAGGGCCTGGGCGGGGATATTGCTGCTGGCTGCACCCAGGTGAGCGCTGGGTCCTTCCCGGCCCACTGAATGACCGGCAACCATACTGATAGCGCCACCGAAAAACTGTACCAACGCATTCCGCCAGGGCAGACGGCCCTGGAAATATTCGAGTCGCTCCAGGATATGCAGAATGCCAACCCGATGACTGGACTCCTGCGTAAAGCGAAACAACACACCGATCATAATGCCGCCAATCAGGGGTGCCAGCAGGCGCCAATGAGGCGCGAGGGCTTCAAAGTCTTCCGGTTGCACACCCGGATAAAACACGCTTTGCGCCCACTCCACCAGCAGCCGGAGCGCAATGACGGTCAGACCGGCAAATACCCCGGCGATCATACCCAGCAGGGAAAGTGACAGAATGGCATCGGGTCGCGCAATCCGGACACGAAACTCATCCAGGTGACGTTGCAGACGACTGGGATGGCGATGAATGCTCACTAATCTGTCTTTATGATAATTATGGATGGGGGCCTGAAGCTGCCGACTGTAGCAAAAAGTTTAACATGCCCCATGGATGAAACTCTCAGTGGGGTCACGCGGATGTCTTATTCTTCGTTGGGTGTTTTGTTCTTGTAGCTTTGGAGCTTGCGCCAGAGGGTGGATTTATTCACCCCGAGGGTCTCGGCGGTTTTCTCCCGGCTTTGGTTAAAGCGATCCAGCACCTTTTGAATATATCGTTGTTCCAGTTCCGCCAGGGTCGGTAGATCGCTATCGATGTGATTTTCTCCCCGCAGGCTGGTGATCGTCTCCAGGTGCATGAGCGGCCCATCCGCCAGAGCGACATGACGCTCCACCAGGTTTTGTAATTCACGTACATTCCCTGGCCAGTCGTGTTCCAGTAACAACTGCATGGATTCCGCATCAAAGCCGGTGACATCACGGTGATAGTGTTGAGCGTAATGATCCACGAAGTGTTGAACCAGCAGTGGAATATCCTCGTGCCGTTCACGCAGCGGCGGCATAGTGATATTTACCACGTTAAGTCGGTGATAGAGATCGGCACGAAATTTACCCTTGAGGATGAGCTCTTCCAGGTTACGGTTGGTCGCGACAATAAACCGCACATCAATATTGATGGGTTCCAGGCCACCGACGGGGGTCAATTGTTGTTCCTGAATCACGCGCAGCAGTTTGATCTGCATGGCATCGGAGATATTGCCAATCTCATCCAGAAACACCGTGCCGCCTGAAGCCGCCGGCAACAACCCTTGCTTGGCTTTGTGAGCGCCGGTAAAGGCCCCTTTTTCATGGCCGAACAGTTCACTTTCCAACAGGTTTTCGGTCAGGGCACCGCAATCAATGACCACAAAGGGCTGCTCGGCAGACTGGCTCTGGTAATGAATGGCGCGTGCGACCAGTTCCTTGCCCGTGCCTGACTCACCTTCAATGATGACATTGCAGCGGATATCGGCGATTTTCTCGATGGTGTGATATATGGATTCAATGGCGGCAGCATGCCCGACCATACCAAAACGTTGGCGCTCGTCACTCAACTGACGTTTAAGCAGGCGATTTTCTTCCAGCAGGGCGCGATGTCCGAGGGTCTTATCGATAAGCACCTGCAGTTCATCCATGTCGAACGGTTTCTTGATAAAGTCGTTGGCACCCAGGCGAAGGGCCTCAATGGCGTCGTCGATATTGGCGTAACCGGTGATGATAATGAAGGGCACATTGTCGTTAATTGTGCGTATTGCCTGCAACAGATCGGTACCACTCATCCCGGGCATACGCAGATCGCTGACAACCAGGTCGGCACCATGCTGTTTGAATTCGGCCAGCGCGAGCGCAGGTTCCTGGAATACCTTGCAACTGAATGAGGCGCTTTCACTGAAGCGCAGCATCAGATCTCCCGCTTTGGGATCATCATCGACAAACAGGACAAGCGGTTGCGCATTCATGCCTGTTGATCCAACTGCGCCATCAAGGGAAGGGTGAGGCTTGCCGTTACACCTCGCTGCGGATTGTTGCTGATGTCCAGGTGACCCTGATGACGTTCCACGATACCCAGGCTGATCGACAGACCCAGGCCACTGCCTTCGCCTTCCGGTTTGGTGGTGAAAAACGGATCGAAAATATTGTCCAATGTGTTCTCGCTAATTCCCGTACCTTCGTCACAGACCTTGATTATAAGACGTCCATCCTGTGCGTGGGCGATCAGGCGTACCGTGCTGTCAGCAGGGCTGGCCTGAATCGCATTGAGTAACAGGTTGACCAGGGCCTGTTGCAACTGACCCCGATCGCCTTCCAGTACGCCGTCATAATCGTTTTCCAGTTTAATATTAACCTGGTGACTTTTTGCAGCCTGGCGCACGATATTCAGAGTTTTTTCCAACCATGGCTGGAGTTCAAAGCGGCTGTACTGGGGAGGGACCTGGCGGGCAAAGTTGAGAATGCCCTTGACGATTTCCGAGGCGCGTAGAGTTTCCTCACGTAAGGACTGCAGGTCAGTCAGTAATTGTTCCCGGTTGGCGGCATCGATCTTCTCACCGTGTTCTTCCAGATTGCGCGTCAGTAGTTTGGTGTATGAAAGAATATTGTTGAGTGGATTATTGATTTCATGGCCGATCCCGGCGGCCATTTGACCGATGCTGGCCAGTTTATTGCTTTGCAGAACCATGTGTTGGGCGCGGTCCCGTTCTGACTCGGCAGCTTGCAGGGTATCTGATAGATAGTTAAACGCATTTGCCAGGGCGCGGACTTCATCGGTGGGTTGGCGGGTGGCGGCATGCTGGTGGTGATCTCCGTCAGCAAAAGCCTTGATGTTACTGGCGAGCTGGCAGATGGGCCGTGCAATTCGGCGTGCCCCCAGGTCCGTTAACAACACGGAGATAAACAGGGCCGCAGCGGCAAATAACCAGATGCCGATTCGAATCCGGGTAAACGGCGCAGAGATCTGATCGGCATCGAGCCGTGAAGCTACCAGCCAGCTGGTGAATTGGTTGGGATAGGCAAACAACTCCGTGTAGTAAATCGGTTGTCCGTCCCGAGTTGTGAAAATCCCATCCAGATTGTCGCTGGCGTACTCAAGAAACTCGTCAGCGTAAGATGTTTGCAGTCTTCTGGAACCCGGATAGTTCTGACTGAAGCGCAACTCATCCGCCTCATCATGCAAACGTATACCATGCTGCTCCGGATTGTCGGGATTGAGTTCCGCAATCATAAGCTGTCCGGAATACAAACGGGTGGCATGCTCAAGAAGACGATCGAATTCCTCACCCGCAGTGGTAAAAGCCAGTGCACCGACGAACTCATTATTAAAGTGTAGTGGCACCACCGCATCCTGAATAAGGAAGGTCTGCGTCGGATCTGTTTGGCGATGATTATGGATGAGATAAAGTGAACTGACTTCATCCATCGGTAGCTGCGACAATAGGGTGATGAAATCCGGATCGTTGATCTCCTCTTCCACATAACGCAGGCCGGACAGGCTTTCATAAATCGGTGTACTGATGCGGCTGTGACTGACCTTGACGACGGTATTACCCTGTGCGTCGAGAATACGTAAAATGAATCTGCCCGGCAGGATGGTCTGGAAGCCTTCAAAATAATTGTTCACCCGCTGCCGTAGGAGCCTGGCATGGGTAGGAATTTCACTGCGACTGATGTTATGCAACACGGGGATAAAGGCTTGTACGGCCGGTGCTTGTGATATTCCAAGGGTCAGGTTTCGATTGGCCGCCAACTGGCGTTTGATGTTGGCAACGATATTATTCAGGCTGGTGTTGACCTCGCGAGTCACTTCACGCTGATAGGTGTGCTCACTGTAGTAGGTGGCCGCCAGCGTGAGTGCAGTCAACGGCACGACGATAGCCACAAACACCCAGATAAATATATTGGTTCGTATACGCACGCAATCAGTTATGAGTTAAAGAAAGACCTTATAAATAAGCAATCGTGATTCTGTTGTTATAAAACAGGGTTATTATTTCCATTCGGAGACGACCTGCTCCGCCTTCAAATTTGTCGGGCGGGCAATCAGGCCGCTCTGGCTCATGCTGATCTGGTAACGTGCACCATGGGCCATCGGCATGTAGGTGGCACTGCCATAGACGGCATCCACCCACGGTATCCAGTCCGGATTACGACGGGCAATGGACCAGACATCAAGACCTTGGCCATCATAGAGCAGGTGTACACTTCGTGGCGAAGCGCTCTCCTGCTTGGGATCCTGGTAACGGCCACTGATGCGTTCGAGGTGAAAGCCGCTATCGAGGCCAAGCAAGGTCGCAAAGCCGTGCCATTTCAAGGCACGAGCGTCCAGCTGCCATTCATCCCCATAGAGTTCGTAGATTTCCGCTGCCTGCTCCGGGCGCGCCAGGATGGCCCGAAAATGCTGTGGCCCCAGCTGTTCAAACCGCAAGGTGGCCACCGGATTTTCATGGCCGAGTCGCTGATAGCTATGGAGGTTGGCCGCGAATGATGCGATAAGTAGAGCGAGGCTGATTAACAGGGCGCCGCTGATCCCCTGGATGCTGCCGGAGAGCATTTTCCAGCGCCAGATGCGGCGAATGCCCAGGACGAAAAGCGTTACGCCGAGCAAGCCCAAAATGACAAAAGCGATATCAAGCGCCATAGTTATCCATCCGCATGTTATGCCGTATTAAGTTTAATTCGTACCTTTATGAAGTGTAATCCACAAGTGGCCAACAGGTGCGTATAATCTGGACTGAATTGGAAGAGTGAGAGATTGATGAGACTCTGTATACCGCAACTTGCCTTTATCGCCCTGGTCATCATTTTAGGGGTGAGCAGTATGTTGACGGGTTGCGGCAAGAAAGGCCCGCTTTATCTGCCGGATGAGCAACCCAAGAATATCCTGCAACAATCATAGGCCCGGATTTTCAGCATGGATTATTTCAATTATCAAGACGGTGTGTTGTATGCCGAGAATGTCGCCGTGCCGGAGATTACAGCGGCGCACGGCACACCGTGCTTTATCTATTCTCGTGCTACTCTGGAGCGGCATTGGCGGGCTTTTGATGCCGCACTGGCAGGGATCGATCATCTGGTGTGTTATGCGGTGAAGGCGAACTCCAACCTGGCGGTACTGAATGTGCTGGCTCGTCTGGGTTCCGGATTCGATATCGTCTCCGTGGGTGAACTGGAGCGCGTGCTGGCGGCGGGCGGCGATCCGCAGCGGGTGGTGTTCTCCGGTGTGGGCAAGCGTGCCGATGAAATGCGTCGCGCCCTCGAAGTGGGCATTCATTGCTTTAATGTTGAGTCGGAAGCCGAACTGGATCTGCTTAACCAGGTTGCCGGGGAAGCCGGTGTCACCGCGCCGGTATCAATCCGGGTTAATCCTGACGTGGACGCCAGGACCCATCCTTATATCTCCACCGGCCTGAAGGAAAACAAGTTCGGGATTGACATTAATCGTGCCCCCGAGGTCTATGCCCGGGCGGCAAATCTGCCTCATCTCAGTCTTCGGGGTGTGGATTGCCATATCGGCTCGCAGCTGACCGAAACAGCACCGTTTCTGGATGCGCTGGATCGGGTACTGGCACTGGTAGAAC
>JAHEIJ010000128.1 GCA_024639445.1 Gammaproteobacteria bacterium | reverse complement strand
ACCACCGCTGAAGCCTTGGCCGAAGCCAGACCCGAGTCATTTGACGTAGTGACCTGCCTGGAAATGCTCGAACATGTGCCGGACCCGGCATCGGTGATACAGGCCTGTGCAAACCTGGTTAAACCCGGTGGTCAGGTGTTTTTCTCCACCATTAATCGTAATCCGAAATCCTATTTATTCGCCATCATTGGCGCTGAGTATGTCCTCAATTTACTCCCCAAAGGGACGCATGATTACAGCAAGTTCATCAAACCCTCCGAACTCGAAAGCTGGTCGCGCGCCGCCGGATTACTGAATCGGGAACTCACCGGCATGAGTTACAACCCATTCAGTCGTAATTATTCTCTCGGGCCGGATGTTGCTGTTAACTATTTGATGCATTGTCAAAAGCAAGATAGCCAATAGCACAGGCACCCATACTACTCATCGAGTAGCCAGACTTAACTCGTGAATCAGCGACACATAAAAACCGTTCTCTTTGATCTCGATGGCACACTGGCGGATACCGCGCCCGACCTGGCCGATGCCTTGAATGCCGTTTTACTCAATAACGGTAAAGATGCCCTGCCTTTTGAACAGATTCGCCCAGTGGTTTCCCATGGCGGCATGGCACTGGTGAGCCTGGGTTTCGGATTCGAGCCCGAACATCCGGAGTTTGAACCCTTACGCCAACAGTTACTTCAACTCTATGCCGGAAACATTGCCAATAAAACCCGACTGTTCCCGGGGATGGCGGAATTGCTCAATAGTATTGAATCCACCGGCATGAACTGGGGTGTTGTCACCAATAAACCCGCCTGGCTAACAGACCCTTTACTCGATGCATTGCAGTTGTCTCAGCGTGCCGTCAGCATCGTCAGTGGTGATACTTTGGCGGAACGTAAACCACACCCGTCACCGTTACTCTATGCCTGTGAACAGGCCGGCAGCCAGGGCTTTGAATGTGTCTATGTGGGTGATGCAGAACGTGATATCGTGGCCGGACATCAGGCCGGCATGCAAACCATCGTTGCGCTGTTTGGTTATATCGGTACGGAAGATCGACCGGACACCTGGGGGGCGGATGCCCTGCTGGAGTCACCGCAAGAAATTCGGGAGTGGTTACAACTCAACTAAGCCAATGAAAGAAATTCTAGCCAATCCAGAGTTTGTTAGCCTGCTTGTGGCCGCCATGCTAATCGGCGCACTCGTTGTGTATCTGCTGCTGCAACGTCGTATCAGTAAGCTGCGTGATGACAATACCCAGCTCAATACCACCCTGGAACTTGAACGCCGTAACCATATTGAAAAACTGGAAACTCTGGAAAAAGCCCGTGGACAACTGGCAGATACCTTTAGCGCCCTTTCCAGCCAGGCATTGAAACACAATAGTGAAGAGTTTCTGAAATTGGCAAAGGAAAACCTCAAACGCTTTCACACCCAGGCCAGCGGTGAACTGGAAAAGAAAGAGAAAGCCATTGAACATCTGGTCGGCCCCATCCGTGAGGCGTTGGAAAAGACCGAACGCCAGATACAGGGCATGGAAAAGGAACGCAAAGAGGCCTACGGTGCCTTGCACCAGCACCTGGAAACCATGACCGAAACCCAGGCCAATTTGCAATCTGAAACCCGTAACCTGGTGCAGGCCTTACGCCGTCCCGAAGTACGTGGTCAGTGGGGTGAAATGACCTTAAAACGTCTGGCGGAACTGGCTGGCATGGTCGAGCACTGTGATTTTTATGAGCAAGAAAGCGTCCAGACCAGCGATGGCCGCCAACGTCCCGACATGATTGTTCGATTGCCGGGTGGCCGTGAAATTGTCGTGGATGTTAAAACCCCCCTGGATGCTTATCTCAACGCCGTTGAAACTGATGACGAAACAAAACGCCAACAGGCCCTGGTCCGCCATGCACGTAATGTACGCCAGCGCGTGAATGAACTGGCGAGTAAATCCTACTGGTCGCAATTCAAGGATGCAGCGGATTTTGTCGTACTATTTATTCCAGGTGAGCAATTTCTCAGCGCCGCTCTGGATCATGACCGCAGCTTGTTGGAAGACGCGCTGGGCCAACATGTCATTCTCGCCACACCCACCAGCCTGGTCGCACTGTTACGTGCGGTCGCATATGGGTGGCGACAGGAACAGCTGACCCGCAATGCGGAACAGATCAAGGTGGTCGGCGAAGAATTATACAAACGATTACTAACATTCTGTTCACACCTGGATAAGCTGGGGCGCAGCCTGGACAATAGTCTCAAGCATTACAACAGTGCTGTCGGTTCATTTGATAGCCGTGTACTACCGGGTGCACAGAAATTTACCGAGATGGGTATATCATCGGACCGCGAGGTTGAAACGCCGGAACAAATTGAAACCGGCATTCGAACCATCGCAAATAAACAGGACTAATCGTCGAGCGATTTGCGCAGCGCTTTCTTGGTGCCTTGAATCGCATCGGACGTGGTTTGCTTGGCCTTTTGTTTAACCACCTCGTCCGCAAACGGGTTGCTATAGATGGGCTTTTCCCTACCGATGTTGACTCCAAACCAGAGTCCCAACAACAACCCAATTACCAGACCGGCAAGTAGCAATTTCAGATTTTTCATTCCTCCTCCTTATCAATATAATCAATTGTTCGAGTTTACCTCATACATTAACATAACTATATGACTGTCCTCACACTGTCAGAGGCCTATCGCTATTGCCAGGATCTGGCCGCGGAACATTATGAAAATTTTCCGGTAGCATCCCGCCTGCTACCCCGGCACTTACGACAACCCATCACCGTTATTTATGCCTTTGCCCGTACGGCGGATGATTTTGCAGATGAAGGGGATCACAGTCCTGCCGAGCGATTAAAGTTACTCGATGACTATGAAGCCCGGCTACAGCGCCTGCTAGCAGGATCGCCTGGCTCCGATCCGGTATTTATTGCCTTGGCTGATGTCATTAAGCGCTATGCCCTGCCCATTGGGTTATTTAAAGATCTGCTAAGCGCCTTCAGCCAGGACGTGACCAAGCAACGCTACGAAAATTTTGATGAAATCATGGACTACTGCCGACGCTCAGCCAATCCGGTTGGTCGGTTGTTACTCTATCTGTACGACCAGACGGAGGCGGAAAGTCTGTTACTGTCGGACCAGATTTGTACTGCGCTGCAGTTGATCAATTTCCTGCAGGATCTATTACAGGATTTTGATGAACACAACCGTATCTACCTGCCGCAGGATGAAATGCGAAAATACCAGGTCAGCGAAGCTGATCTGCAAAATCGGGTTAGCAACACGGCCATGCGGAACCTGATTCAATTGCAAATTCAACGTGCCAGGGCGCTGCTGTTGGCAGGTGCTCCCCTGGGGAATATATTGCCTGGTCGCATCGGCCTGGAATTACGTATGATTATTCAAGGAGGGATGCGTATTCTACAGAAATTGAAAAACAATGGCGGTAATGTTTTCCTACGCCCGCGTCTGGAAAAGTCTGATTATCTGGGTATGTTCTGGAAAGCGTTGTTAAATAAGCCTCTGCAAGACTCCCATTAGATCAAAGTGTTTTATCAATGCTAAAATCAGCCACCTCTAAACAACGAACCAACTCCTCATGACCCCCGATCAATATTGCCAGGACAAAACGGCGCGTAGCGGCTCAAGCTTTTACTACAGTTTCCTGTTTCTCCCGCCTAACCAGCGTCGTGCCATTACCGCCCTTTATGCCTTTTGCCGTGAGGTAGATGATGTTGTAGACATGGATGGCGAACCGGCTATTGCAGCAGTCAAACTCAACTGGTGGCGCGATGAGGTCACGCGACTGTTTGCGGGTGAAGCCCAACACCCGGTGACACGCGCGCTTACACCGGTATTAAAAGAGTTTGATCTCCCCCAGGAACAGTTCCTTGAGATTATCGACGGCATGGACATGGATCTGGTGCAGAACAGATATGCCAGCTTTAAGGAACTGGCATTATATTGTTATCGTGTAGCTAGCGTAGTGGGGTTACTAGCCGCTGAAATTTTCGGTTACCGGGATCGTCGTACCTTGAAGTATGCGCATGAACTGGGCATTGCGTTTCAATTAACCAACATTGTGCGAGATGTGTATGAAGATGCTCAACGCAATCGTATCTACCTGCCACTCGACGAACTACAACAGTTTGGTGTTCAGGAGACCGATATCCTCCAGAAAAAAGAATCACCTGAATTTCATAATTTAATGCGTTTCCAGGCTGAGCGCGCAAAGCGTTACTACGACCAGGCGTTTTCCCAGTTGCCAGATGAAGACCGATACAACCAACGCTGCGGACTCATCATGGCCGCTATCTACCGCGCCACCCTGGAGGAGGTGGAACGTGATGGATTCCATGTGCTGCAACACCGAATTAGCCTGACACCACTACGCAAACTTTGGTTAGCCTGCAAAACCGTCATGCAGACCCACCGCTATAAATACCGGGCCGTCTCTAGTCGATGAATTCCGGCGATACTGTTGTTGTGGGTGCCGGTTGGGCTGGACTAGCAACCGCCGTTTCTTTAACTCGTGCGGGGATACCGGTCAAGCTTTATGAGTCAGCACGTCAAATCGGCGGCCGTGCCCGACGCGTCCCCTTCCAGGATCTAACAGTTGATAATGGTCAACATCTGTTTATCGGTGCCTACCGTGAGACCCTGTCACTAATGGAAACCGTTGGAGTTGATATCCCCAAAGTCCTGTTACGCCAACCCTTGCAATTAATCTCCAAATACCAGGATGGTAAGGCATTTACACTTAAGGCTCCCCGCTTACCTGCTCCTATGCATTTACTCTGGAGTCTGTTAACAGCGCAAGGGCTCTCAGCACAAGAACGTTGGTCTGCGATTCGACTTGGGCTGAAATTAAAACTCGGTCGCTTAAAGCTGATGCAGGATATCTCTATAAGTAAATTCCTTCATCTGCAAAATCAATCTGACACACTCAACGAAGCCCTTTGGTACCCGCTTTGCCTTGCGATCATGAATACCCATCCACAACAGGCCTCGGCAGAAATTTTTATTCGGGTATTGGCGGACGCCTTCTTGCATCAACAACAGGATTCAAATTTACTCTATGCCCGCACTGATCTCAGCGATGTACTTCCCGATCCGGCAGTAGACTATATCGAGCAACACGGGGGGCAGGTCCAACTTGGCCAACGGATCAGTCGTCTGGAAATTGATGGTAACCGTATCACAGGCGTCTGGTCCGAGAATAACTTTCATGCCGCAAGCCAGGTGGTGCTGGCTTTACCGCCCTATGCAACTGCCCCTTTACTGGAATCTCAGCCGGCACTCAAAGCGTTAGCTTCAAACCTGCAACAATTTGAGTATGAACCGATCTGCACTGTCTATCTCCAATATCCCGAGTCGGTGCAGTTACCGGTTCCAATGCTGGGGTTGTTGGGAAGCATCGGCCAATGGGCCTTTGACCGCCAGATTTGCGACCAGCCAGGCTTAATTGCCGTGGTGATCAGCAGTAGCGGGATTCATATGGATTGGCCAAATTCTCAACTGGTGGATGTTATTAGCACCGAACTCGCCAATTTGTTCCCTACCTGGCCGCAGCCCACCAATACCCAGGTGATACGGGAAAAGCGCGCCACGTTTGCTTCCCTGGTGAATATTAATCAATCACGCCCCACCAACCAGACAGCTATTGAAGGATTATGGCTGGCCGGTGACTTTACTCAAACCGGTTATCCTGCCACCCTCGAAGGGGCCGTGCGTAGTGGGGTACAATGTACCCACCAGATTCTAGAACAAATAAATTGAACCAGACTTTATATATGACATCAATCCCTGCTAACTATCGGCCTGCCACTGATCTGTTGCGAGATCGCGTTATCCTCATCACCGGCGCTGGTGATGGAATCGGTGCGACAGCCGCCAGGACATTTTCTGCCCATGGCGCCACGGTTGTGTTGCTTGGAAAAACCATCCCCAAGCTGGAAGCAGTGTATGACGCTATTGTCTCAGCCAGTCACCCCCAACCTGCCATCTACCCCATGGACCTGGAGGGTGCGACCTACGATGATTACGAAGATCTTGCAACAACATTGGATCAAGAGTTTGGCCGACTCGATGGTTTGCTGCACAATGCCGCCTTTCTTGGCGCGCGCATGATGATTGAACAATATGATTTAAAACTCTGGGCACGGGTCATGCAAATCAACCTTACCTCACCCTTTCTGCTTAGTCGTGCTTGTTTGCCAATTCTACGAAAATCAGTGGATGCAAGTATCACGTTTACATCAACCAGCATAGCGCAGGAAGGTCGCGCTTACTGGGGTGCCTACGGTGTGAGCAAAGCCGGCGCTGACAATCTCATGCAAATCATGGCAGATGAACTGGAAACCAACACAGCCATCCGGGTCAATAGTATCGATCCTGGTGTAGTAGCGACACGCATGCGTCGCCTGGCCTTTCCAGCTGAAGATGCCGCGACATTACCGACAGCGGATTTGATCATGCCGACTTATCTGTATTTA
>JAHEIJ010000370.1 GCA_024639445.1 Gammaproteobacteria bacterium | reverse complement strand
CAATCAAGCAAACGGGCCACATTCAGATCCTCAAGGGCAATCTGGCACCGGGTGGGTCAGTTGCCAAGATTACCGGTAAAGAAGGCCTGCAGTTTGCGGGTCCGGCCCGGGTGTATGACTGTGAAGAGGATATGCTGGCCGGTCTGGAACAAAATGAGATCCAGAAGGGTGAGGTGGTGGTGATACGCTATGAAGGGCCCAAGGGCGGACCGGGTATGCCGGAGATGTTGACCCCGACCTCAGCCATTATGGGCGCAGGCCTGGGCAATGATGTTGCCCTGATTACCGACGGGCGTTTTTCCGGTGGTTCCCACGGTTTCATCATTGGTCACGTGGTTCCGGAGGCTCAGGAAGGCGGCCCCATCGGCCTGATTCAGACTGGCGACATGATCACCATTGATGCGGAAAGCAAAAGTCTTGCTGTGGATTTGAGTGATGCCGAGTTAAAAGCACGTCGCCAGGCCTGGACTATGCCGTCATACAAGGCGACTCGAGGTACGCTTTACAAATATATTAAGAATGTGAAGTCAGCATCGGAAGGTTGTGTTACTGACGAATAATCCAGAGTGTTTTCCTGCATAATTAAGCCGGTGTATATACCGGCATTTTTTATGGTATTAGATACAAAATTCATACCGAAATAAGAAGTTAAAATTTGTAACGAATGACACTGGTGGGGGGTGCAATCTGTTAAAATTGAAGAGCACGTTATGAGAATTACGTGCAGGGGGGAATTGATGTTTTGTAGTCATGAACCAGTACCAGATTCCTGGTATGTTAATGAAAACGGCAAAGTCATAAAGGTGCGCCTGCTGTTGTATCAAAATGGGCGCCTTGATACCGTAATAACAGAAGACATAGATGGATTATCCAATATAGTTAAACTCAATGTATGGTATGAACTACATTTGAGTCGTTATTGTTATTCACCGAGGAGCCTTGGCAAGTATTAATTTATGTAGAAGTGTTAGTATTTCTATTTTAAAGTTTCATTGAATATTTCCAATCTTACATATGGCTACTATTTTGACAGATAAGGACTTCAATTCATTGCGGGATCGCCTCAAGGCGTTTGCCGAGGAGCGGGATTGGGAGCAGTTTCATAGCCCAAAAAATCTTGCCATGGCTCTGATTGTGGAGGCAGCGGAACTATTGGAACATTTTCAGTGGTTATCACTGGAGCAAAGTGAGTCATTACCCGAAGATAAACGTCGTGAAGTTGAACTGGAAATGGCGGATATCTTTATTTATCTAATGCGCATGTGTGAACGCCTCAACGTGGATCTCCTCCAGGTCGTTGAGGATAAAATTAAAATGAATACTGAAAAATATCCTGCCGACAAAGTGCGCGGCAGTGCAAAGAAGTACTCTGAGTATTAATCAATCCCCACTGTTATTCTGTTTATTTTGTATTTCAAGAAATTGAGTAAATTCTTCAGCCGGCAAGGGGGGACTGAAAATGTTGCCCTGAAGGTAATGACAGTTACGTGAAGTCAGAAAATCCAGTTGTTCCTGGTTCTCAACCCCTTCTGCAATAACATTTAGTGAAAGACTCTGTGCCATTACAATTATGGCTGAGGCAATGGCGGCATCATCCGGATTATCGGTGACATCATGGATAAATGACCGATCGATTTTTATAGTATCTATCGGGAAGCGGCGCAAGTAGGTGAGCGATGAGTATCCTGTACCAAAGTCATCAATTGCGAAGCGTACACCCCGGCCATTAAGTGAGTGTAGAGCATTAATCGTTGCACTCGCATTACGCATTAACATACTTTCAGTCAATTCAAGCTCGAGAAATTCCGGGTTTATTTCCGTTTGGTTGATAATGTCATGTACCGAGGAAATAAAGTCAGTATTGTTAAACTGGCGGCTGGAAATGTTGACCGACATATGTAAATAAGACCAACCGGCATCATGCCAGGCGCGAGATTGACGGCAAGCAGTTTCGAGCACCCAATGACCAACTTTTTCAATCAGGCCGGTTTCTTCCAATAGTGGAATTATATTATTG
>JAHEIJ010000127.1 GCA_024639445.1 Gammaproteobacteria bacterium | reverse complement strand
CCGGCAACAGGCGGCCATAGTGCAAGGGCATCACCTTCCTGTAATTTATAGGTACCGCGATCCGCGATATGAACATAGACACCATTGAGAATAACCAGGTGGGCTTTTTCTCGTGGGACATTGAAGCGATCAATGACATCATAAATGGTAGTGCCATTGGGAACATCGAGAAAAATACTATGCTTACTTGCGTTTTTCGGTAAATACTCTACGAGCGATGCAAATAACCTGAACTCGATTCGTGCCACAGAATTAAACCAAGCTTTGTACAGATCCGAGATAGGCCTCCATCAGGCGTGTCGGATCATCCATCAGGCGTTTCTTCCAAATACCAAGTGGCACTCTACTACGTATCAATCCTCTTAGCACGCCCATATGTTGAGTGTGCCCCAGGCTACTGGCGCCCGTCAAATACTCGCCATCGAACTGCAAGTTGAGATAGCGATATTGAGCATCATCCAGTAATACGACACTATCGCCATCAGCATTTCCCATCCACTGACCAAATGAAATTGATATTAGACCGAGTGTATCCAACACATTCATATTGAGGCTGCCTGGATAGCTTAAACTATCAGGTTTCACCATATTCGTAGCCGCAATACGACCATGTTCCACTGCGGTGGGTTGAACCGCCTGTACTGCAAAACCACCTGTTGTAAAGTCTCTACCCTGGGCGACATCACCGGCGGCAAAAATTCCTTCCTGATTTGATTGAAGATATTGATTAACAAGTATCCCCTGATCGGTGTCAATGTTGGAACCAGTAAGGAAATCAATATTGGATCTTACTCCTGCTGCTGTAATGACTAACCCTGCAGTTATAGTGTTACCATTATCCAGGCTGACTGATAATTTATTTTTCTTTTCCGCTATTTGATTAACAGCAGTGTTAGTGAGTACTGTTATCCCCTGGTTTTCACACCAACGTTTCAATAGACCCCCGGCAGTATTATCCAGCATCCGCGGTACCATCCGATCTTCGCGTTCCACTACCGTTAGCTGGCATCCACGTTTGACCAGGGCTTCCAGGATAATACAACCAATGAACCCTGCGCCTACAAGTACCACAGAGGTATCTGGCAAGGCACGCGCAGCAATAGCGCGTGCATCATCTAATGTCCAGCATTGATGAACCCCGGGAAGCTCAATGCCCTGAATAGGCGGCTGTATTGGTGATGCGCCTGTTGCAATCAGTAAGCGATCGTAGTCAAGGGAATTACCATCTTCAAAACGAATCGATTTGTCTTCAGGGTTTATCGCGGTTACTGATATATGCTGAACGTCTATTTGATGATCAGGAAAATAATTTTCCGATTTACGCAAGTAAGTTCCGTCTTCCTTGATGTCATTTACTAAAAGGTATGGAATTGCCATACGTGAATATGGTGGTTCTGGCTCGCCACTAATCAGGGTAATGCGTGCTGCAGCATCCAGATCGCGCAGCATTTCGCATGCAGTAACGCCTGCAGGACCTGCGCCGATGACAACATGAAGCATTATTACTCCTTTGCGCGGGCGTCAGGCCAGCCCCAAACGTTGGCGGGTTGCAGGGGTTGGCACGCCATCATTGCTCCAGCCACGTTGTTCGTAATACTCGGGCAGCATTTTATCCAGATCATTGACCCGTCCTTTCGCTGGCCCGGTCTTGGCAGCATCCTTTAACAAGCGCTTGGGCAAGGTATCATCGGCGCCGGTCAAGCCTGCTCGGAGGTTAAAGTCACGTTCCATATTCCAAATCCGCTCCCCTGCTTCAGCCAGGCGTTCAGCGCTCCAGTCACCTTCACAAGCCGCATCGACCTGGGGCGCTATATCTTCCAATGACCAGGCAAACGTCGTAAACAGACACAGACCACTGGAGTCAACGGCAGCCGTGGCATCCTGAAAAGCTTTCACCAGGCCTGCCTTGCCCTCTGTTACAAGGGGATCGGTTTTCTCAGGGATACCCAATACTTCTGATGCCACGGTATAACCACGCAGATGACAGGCTCCCCGGTTGGAAGTGGCATAAGCTAGGCCCATGCCCTGAATACCTCGCGGATCATAGGCCGGAAATTCCTGACCTTTCACGGTCATGGACAATTCAGGATGCCCGTACTTCTCACACAAGCGTTTTGATCCTAGCCCCAGGTCTTTACCAAAACCTTCACCGGTAGTCATTTTCTCGACCGCCCAGACCAGGGCATCGGCTGATCCAAACTTCAATTCCATTCCATTGGTTTCTTTGGTGGTTATAACACCCATCCCGAAGAGTTCCATGGCAGCCGCAAGAGTGGAACCAAATGATATTGGATCAAAACCATCTTCGTTACACAGGAAGTTCGCATAGGTTAAAGCATCAATATCATCCACGCCGGTATCAGGTCCCAAAGCCCAGGCGGCTTCATATTCCAAACCACCGGAGTTTCCCCAGTACTCTGGTTTATTTTCAACGGAAAAATGGCCTTTATCAATTGTCGAAATACGGCCACAGGCGATGGTGCAACCAAAACAGCCCGCATTCGTCGTCAGATTTGGCTTGCCATCTGACTTGCGTGGTTCATGCATCGCTTCACCTGACACATTCTGTGCACCTTCAAATTGAACGTCTTGCATATTATTAGCAGGTAAGGCGCCCATCTCGTTGATGACATTCATCAAGACCTGGGTGCCATAGGTTGGCAAGCCCTGGCTGGTAACTGCATTGTCGGCAAGCACCTTTTTGCCGGCATTAACAGCAGCCATAAATCTGGCGGGATCCTTTATATTGCCGATGCCTTTAGTACCCCGTACGGCGATCGCCTTAAGATTTTTGGATGCCATTACCGTTCCAACACCGGACCGGCCTGCGGCGCGATGCATATCATTAACGATTGCCGCATAAAGGCAGCCTGCTTCGGCGGAGCGTCCAACTGCCGCAATGCGTAACATGGGATCTTGATGTTGTTTATGCAGCCACTCGTCGGTGTGCCAGACCGTGGTGCCCCATATGTCATCCGCAGGTAGTAGTTCTGCCTTGTCGTTAACAAGATAAAGATAAACCGGCTTCTTTGATTTACCTTCAAATATAATCATATCCCAACCCGCATTTTTAATCTCGGCACCAATAAAACCACCTGAGTTGGAACAGGCAACACAATTGGTTAAAGGACTCTTGGTTATCACAGAATAACGACCGCCAGTGGATGCCATTGTCCCGGTCAACGGACCGGTAGCCATAATCATTTTATTTTCAGGTGCAAGAGCATCGACTTTGGCGTCAACCTCCTCTACCAGGTATTTTGTTGCCAGACCGCGTTGCCCCAGGTAATCCTGGGCCCAGTCGTTATTTAATGTTTCGGCTTTGCAAGTGCCTTTAGTCAGATTGACACGTAAAATATTTCCGGTCCATGACATAGTTGTGTCCCTCCAGGTTAGGCGATTGCAGTTGAGCCAGCATCGGTTTTAACAGCCCAGGCGCGCATTCTTTCATAGCCCGTCTGGTCTGCATCGACATAGGTAATCGCTTCGGTGGGACATGCCTTGGCACACTCAGGATCGCCGCCACAAAGATCGCACTTGATCACTTTACCAGTATCACTGTTGTAGTTAACGGTACCGAAGGGACAAGCGATTGTGCAGACTTTACATCCCACGCAGGCGGCTTCAAGAATCACCTTTGCACCAGTTGCTGCATCATAGGCAATGGCATCGACCGGGCATGCCTGCATACACCAGGCCTCGGCACATTGAGTGCAGGTATATGGAACAAATCGTCCCTCATAATGAAAGGTAAAGATGCGAATCCTGGACTTGGCCGGATTAAAAATGCCCTCATTCTCCAGAGAACAGGCTAATTCGCATTGGACGCAACCTGTACATTTACCGGCATCGATTAACAAGGACATTTGCATATATTTTCCCTCATGCTGTCAACCTGAGGTAGATAGTATGTTCCTGGACCATCACATTATCTCTCAGGTAAATTGTGAACGTTTATCACTTGAGGTTAATCGTCTATTTACTAATGTCAAACATATTAGAGAACGCTTACTTCCAGATTAAAATATCTGAAAATAATGACAAAAAGTAACAAGAAGTCGTTCTTGGTAATTTCCAACTGACCCAAAATGGATAAAGCGTTAAAATGTCGAAAATAACAATAGCGCGCGGATACTCAATTATAGAGTTGCCAGATCCAGGGAATATAAACACCTGGTCATATTGATAGGATTTGTATTTGATAAAATGTTGAGTATTTCAGTTAACTTTTATGGCTGAAAAAAATGCTAAAGGTCACATAGTAATATTCAGGTCAACGCCTTGATTACCGGTACGTTAAACACTATGTAGATACAGCCTTTCATAGCTAAACCAGGAGTCATCACTGGAAAGCGATTCGCATTTTGATGCAATACTTTTTTTGATTCTGAATTGTAATATCTAAGGAGATGGAACATGAAGCATCGAACATATATCCAGTTGTTAGCCGCTATTAGTATCTTAGTGCTTATGCCCGGTACACCAACTGCGTTTTCCGAGGACACTATGTATGGATATCAATTGATGACGGAACAGGAGCGTGCCGAACATCGTGCCACAATGCGCAGTTTCAATACCGAGGCGGAACGCGAAGCCTATCGCCGCCAACACCATGAAATGATGCAGGAACGGGCCAAGGCTCAAGGCGTTACACTCCCGGATGAACCGATGCCCCGCGGTCAAGGTAGAGGTATGGGTCAAGGCTACCGTGGAGGACAAGGTCAAAGTCAAAGCACTACATCTGATCAGTATTAGATTGAATAGTGCTTGCGTTTAACCCCGCGCCTGATATTTAAATCTGGAGATGGTTTGTCGAACGGAGCATTTGTTTAATTTTACTTTTTCTCCGCCACCAGCCTGAAGCCAATTACTGAGTATGAGGTATCGGGGGCATTGGCCGCGCGATAGGCGGGTCGTGTTTGATACAAGGGACAATGATAGGAACCACCGCGCCGGACCCGTGATCGGCCTTCTGCCGGTCCCTGTGGATCGACCCGAGTGCTTTTTTGATAAGTATCAGCTGCATACCAGTCATTGACCCATTCCCAGGCATTACCCAAGGTATCATAAAGGCCCCATGCATTGGGTTTACGCGTTGCCACCGGATGTGGCTCATCCCCTGAGCTTTTAATGAACCAGGCATATTCGGAAAGAAGTGAAACCGGGTATGGCCGAACATCATCTGATCCTGCTCTTGCAGCATATTCCCACTCCGCCTCGGTGGGTAAACGATATTGAAAGTCCTTGTCGGTTTTGTTCAACTCTTCAATAAAACGTTGCGCCATAAACCACGAGATTGACACGACCGGTAATTTCCGCCAATCATCACGCTGCCAGTATTCCCGTGGGCCTGGCTTGTTTTGCATTACCTGCTGCCACTGCGCCTGGGTCACTTCCGTGCGTTGCATCCAAAAACCCTTGCTGATGGTCACTGTATGCTTCGGGCTTTCATCGTCAAAAACCCCAGGTTCAGGATTAACCATTTCATCTTCAATATTTTCAGCATCGTCTATGTGCGTTCCCATCTGGAATTCACCAGGAGAAATATAAACGAACTCCATATCAAGGCGATTACGCTTGAATTCACCGGAATCAACTTCAAGAGTGAAGAGAATCAAGAAGCTGAATATGGAGGTATATAGAATTAGTCTCGCCACAGATGTCATTTCTCTGTCCTGTAAGTGCATAGTCAAAGTCTCCTATGAAGATATCGCTACTGCAAATACCAGACATCTTTAATTCTCAGATATCTCTATTTATTACTATCCATATTGGCCATCAATGCGTGGTTTAATCAACATCGGTATGTAGACAAAAGAAAATACCACAAAGCTGCTGATCCAAAATATCTGGGAAATACCTATCCATAACGTATAATTTGACATCACGACCAGCGGCATAACTACCCTGAAGAGTGTAGATAACAATATAAGAATGAAAATTATAGACAGTATGCGAGGTGGGTCAAATACATTTCGGCCGGTATGACCCAACGCCACTCGACTCATCATCCCCAGGGTAATCATGCCAATGCCACCAACGGAAAATGCATGAAGAGCGATAAACGGTGACACGCCAGCCAGGTACACGGCTGCCTTTAATGCAAAACCAACAGCTATAAATCCATATGCCAGATAGAGCACCCAAAGTAACGGTTTTTTCCAGATGCCGGATGTATGCCATTGGATTAGCCGCAGAGAATGTAATACAAATAACAAAATAGCAAGTAATGCGACAATTCCCTGATCCGGCCATATGATATCGCTTAAAGCAAATGCAGCAAATAATATGATGCTTAGAATATCCAGCCATAACCAGTTGTTGAGTTTAACCTCATATCCCACGCCTTTTTCGATAAAAAACGGAACAACTCGTCTGGCCATGATAAATACCATGGCCAATATCAAATAAAACCCCAGATAGAGGCCGACTTGTGGTGACAATCTTACCAGGCCGGAGATAGACAAATAAAACAATAAATTTCCACAAAAGAGCAAAAGTAATACGGCCAGAATACCAGCCTGC
>JAHEIJ010000126.1 GCA_024639445.1 Gammaproteobacteria bacterium | reverse complement strand
TGGATATGGCACGTGCTCGACAGGTTGATGTTTTACCCGCCCTGGCCCGTTCACCTCAGCGTAAACAATACCTGTTATTTACCACACCTCATATATCAGCAAAGGGTGTGATCGTGACAGGCAAGGGTTACGAAAATATTCAGGAGCTAAAGGGCAAAAAAATAGCGGTAGTGACGGACTATGTGTGGGATGACTGGATCACCTATAACAAGTTCGATGTACGTTTGTATCGGGTAGAGAGAAACCTGGATGGTCTGGAACTGGCTGCGTTAGGTGGGGTGGATGCGATGGTCAGCGATATTACTTCGGTAACCTATTTGATTCGCAAGCACGGCCTTTCAAACCTGCGTATTGTTAAAGATAAAGGCGTGGATCGTAATCTTGAATTAAGTTTTGGTATCCGAAGTGATTGGCCTGAATTACAGATAATTCTTGAGAAGGCATTATCCAGCCTGACGTTCGAAGAGAAGGAAGCAATTCGGGCAAAATGGTTGACGCTCGAGGTAGGCGGATTTTGGCGTAATCCGATGTTCTGGTACAGCGCACTGGGGGCTGTCGCGGTGCTGTTGTT
This sequence comes from Gammaproteobacteria bacterium, assembly GCA_024639445.1. Taxonomy (GTDB): domain Bacteria; phylum Pseudomonadota; class Gammaproteobacteria; order UBA6429; family Thiohalophilaceae; genus JAHEIJ01. The sequence goes on along the minus strand of JAHEIJ010000126.1, from coordinate 5,974 downwards.
GTTATTAGCCGCGACAATGATCTGGAACAGAACCCTGCAACTACGGGTGGAGTTACGCACCCGGGAATTGCAGGACGCGAATGTGAAACTGATGCAGGCGGAGAAGATGGAATCCATCGGTCGGTTAGCGGCCGGGGTAGCGCATGAAGTCAAGAATCCCCTGGCGATTATCCAGATGGGCGCTGACTTTTTGTCACAGGAGCTGCCGAAGGATGAAACAACCGGCGAAGTGATCAAGGATATTGATGATGCCGTACAGCGTGCCGATACGGTGATCCGGGGCCTGTTGGATTTTTCCCGTGACAAGAAGCTGCAACGTACTGCCGGGAGTATCAACGAGGTGATTAATAGTTCCTTGCACCTGGTCGGGCATGAAATGCGACAGCGTCAAATCGAAGTGAAAACCCAACTCGCTGATAACCTGCCAGAGTTGGAACTGGATGCCAGTAAATTACAACAAGTATTAATTAATTTGTTTATGAATGCCGCCCATGCCATGGAGCGGGATGGCGAGTTGCGAGTCTCGACGCAATTAAAAACACTAAATACTCAAGCTGATCTGTCCCGCGACACTGAAAATCGATTCAAACAGGGCGAAACAGTGCTGTGGGTAGAGGTCAGGGATAACGGGCCGGGGATTATCAATAAAGACACCAGCAAGATATTTGATCCGTTCTATACCACCAAGCCGGTGGGTGAAGGCACGGGCTTGGGTTTATCCGTATCACGTAATATTATTAACCTGCATCAGGGCTCTATTGATATACGAAACCATCAAGCAGGTGGTGCGTCCGTGGTCATGATGTTCCAGCTTAATCGGGGAGAACGAGAATGAAAAAACGCATACTGGTGGTGGATGATGAGCCGGCTTTGACCCGTATGGTCAAGCTGAATCTGGAGCGGACCGGCAATTACGAAGTCAGGACTGAAAATCAGGGTAGCAAGGCGGTTCAGGCCGCACGCGAGTTTAAGCCGGATTTGATTTTTCTTGATGTCATGATGCCGGACATGAGTGGCGATGAGGTCTCGGCCCAGTTGCAGGAAGATGAAGAATTATCCCGGATTAAATTCATTTTCATGACGGCCATCGTGACCAAGGATGAAACCGAGAGTATGGGATCGAATATCGGGGGTCATGAGTTTCTTGCCAAGCCAGTGAAGACCGACGAGTTGCTAGCCACCATTGAAAGGGTGTTGGGAGAATAATCCCAGCGGATGAAACCAGGGCCATCAGTCGTAATGGACTGATGACCTTGGCTGGATAATCAAGTTTTTTGAGCAGGACAGGTTTTGATTCCCAGCAGGCTGTACAAGGGGCAATAGCCCAACAGCGCGGTCCCAAGGGGAACCACACCAATCCAGCCCCATGGCGTCTGTGGCCCGATAAATACAATACTGATCAGAGCCAGCCCGACCACGATGCGTAACACTCTATCGATAGTACCTACGTTTTTCATTGCTGTTTCCTCCGGAAGATAAGCCTCTAAGCGCAAGTATGACTCGCAACACTGCCATCGTTGGTGACAGGGTCACACAGTGCGGTGTCAAAACCTTCTATGGATGGACTATACACGTGTGCCAATCGTGGCGGGAGGGAAAGAAAGCAATAAATAAATTAAGGGTAAATAACCCTGAATAGTGAATATTTTCTTGAATATTCACTAATGCTGGTCTATACACATTCTCATGCAAGCGCGAACAGCAGAACAAACCAGTGAAGAGATCCGTATTCGCATTCTGGATGCGGCTGAGGATCGATTTCGCGATTACGGCTACAGCAAGACCACCATGGCGGAAATCGCCGAGGATGTTCAGATGTCAGCCGCCAATCTGTATCGCTATTTTGAAAACAAGCACGATATCGCCGCCGCCTGTGCCAGTCGCTGCATGGGAGAGCGGGTGGATGTCCTGCGTGAACAGGCGCGCCAACCGGGTCAGACCGCAGAGCAACGCTTGCGGGCTTTTGTGCTGGGAACCCTGCGCTATACCCAGGAAGCCGTACAAAGTCAGCCCAAGATTAATGAGTTGGTTGCCACAGTAACCAGCCAGCGCCAGGACATTGTGCATGAGAAGATTCAGGCACAGTGTGCCCTGTTGGCCGAGATCCTTGCTCATGGTAATGAGACCGGCGAATTTGCCGTCGATGATGTGATTGCCACAGCACGCGCAGTGTACGCCACGCTGACCTTGTTCGAAGTACCGATATTTGTGCCGTTGTACAGCCAGAAGGAATTTGAAGCAATTGCACAGCAGGTCGTCGAGCTATTGCTGAAGGGACTGGTTCGACGTTAAGACCGTAAGCCCGATGATGTTTGTCGGGCTTTTTATTCATTAACGAGTGAATATTTTCGTAAAAATTTACTCGGCAGTAATGGAGGCCAACCCAGGAGGGCGCCATGCATGAACTAGAAGCCAATTTCGGTAAATGGGTGATTCGCTATCGCTGGCTAATCATCGTGGCGAGTTTGTTAATTGTGGTACTCGCTGGAAGCGGTGGCAAACACCTTGCCTTTACCACCAACTACCGCGTCTTCTTTAGTGAAGACAATCCCCAGTTACTGGCCTTTGATGCGCTGGAGAATACCTATACCAAAAACGACAACATGATGTTTGTCATTTCGCCCAGGGACGGCAAGGTGTTTAGCAACGAAACTCTTTCTGTGGTCGAACAATTGACGGAACAGGCCTGGCAGTTACCCTATTCCATTCGAGTCGACTCCATCAGCAATTTTCAACACACGGAAGCGGAAGAAGATGACCTGATTGTGCGTGATCTGGTTGAAGCTGCAGAAGGGCTCTCCGCCTCCGAGATTGAGAATATAAAAACAATTGCCCTTAACGAACCGCTGCTGGTGCAACGCCTGATTTCACCGGATGGCAGGGTGACGGCCGTGAATGCGACGATTCAGTTGCCGGGCAAGAACGAGACTAAGGAAGTGCCGCAAGTGGTCAAGGCGGCACGTGATATGGCAGCCGAAATCTCCAAAGCCTATCCCGCTGTCGAAGTTCGTCTTACCGGCATGGTCATGATGAACAATGCCTTCTCTGAAGCATCCAAAGGTGATATGCAAACCCTGGTACCGATCAGTTTTGGCCTGATGCTGGTGATATTGATCCTGCTGCTAAGGGCTTTGAGTGGCGCGTTTGCAACTTTGCTGGTGATTCTGTTTTCTATCGTCGTTGCCATGGGAACGGGGGGTTATATCGGCTTTCCTCTCACCCCGCCATCTGCCGCATCACCGACCATTATCCTGACAGTCGCCATTGCAAACTCAGTGCATGTGCTGGTGACATTTCTGCACGAGATGCGTCACGGCGTTGAGAAAAATGCGGCAGTAATAGAAAGCCTGCGCGTAAACCTGCAACCGGTATTTCTGGCCAGCGCCACCACCGCGATTGGTTTCCTGAGTATGAATTTTTCCGAAGTGCCGCCTTTCCAACATCTGGGTAATTTTGTTGCCATTGGTGTGCTGGCTTCGTTTGTGTTTTCGGTGACCTTACTGCCTGCCTTGATGACGCTGCTACCGGTGCGAATCAGGCATTACGAGCAAGGCGCAGACACCGCCATGATGAAGCTGGGTAATTTTGTGGTGGACAAACGGCGGCCACTGTTCTGGGGCATGGGGCTGTTCATAGTGGTGTTAATCGCATTCATACCGCGCAATGAGTTAAACGATATTTTTGTGCAGTATTTCGATGAAACAGTCACTTTCCGGCAGCATGCGGACTACACCACGGAGAATCTGACCGGCCTGTATGTTGCCGACTATTCACTGCCGGCGGGAGAAAGCAGCGGTATCAGTGAGCCAGAATTTTTACGGGAAGTAGCCGGGTTTGCCGAGTGGTATCGCCAGCAACCTGAAACCCTGCATGTGAATGTTTTTACCGATATCATGAAACGGCTGAATAAAAACATGCATGCTGATGATGAGTCCTGGTATCGCCTGCCGGATGAACGGGACCTCGCGGCCCAGTTTCTGTTGCTGTATGAAATGTCATTGCCCTATGGGCTGGACCTCAATAACCAGATCAATATTGACAAGTCATCGACCCGCATGACGGCATCACTCAAGACCATGTCGACCAACGAATTACTGGCATTGGAACAACGGGCCGGGAACTGGCTGGCAGAGAATACCCGTTTGATTGCCACTGCCGATGCAAGCGGCCCATCGATGATGTTTGCGCATATTGGCAAGCGCAACATCATCAGTATGTTGGGAGGTACGACCCTGGCGCTCATCGTGATTTCCCTGTTGCTAATCGTGGCGTTGCGTTCAGTCAAGATCGGCCTGGTGAGTATGTTGCCCAACCTAGTGCCGGCGGCGATGGGGTTTGGCCTGTGGGGAATGCTGGTTGGTGAAGTGGGTCTGGCACTTTCCGTGGTCACGACCATGACGCTGGGTATTGTGGTGGATGATACAGTGCATTTCCTGAGTAAATACCTGCGCGCACGGCGGGAACGCGGATACAGTTCGCCGGATGCGGTGCGCTACGCCTTTAATACGGTCGGTCGGGCTCTGTTAACCACCTCCATCGTTTTGGTTGCAGGGTTCCTGGTGTTATCCCAGTCGACATTTGAGTTGAACTCCGGAATGGGGCTGTTGACTGCTATTGTGATTACCTTTGCGCTGGTAGCGGATTTCCTGCTCCTGCCGCCACTATTAATGAAATTGGAGGGAACCGAAGATGATGAGACATCTACTGTTGCTGTTGTGCATAGTTCTGCCAGTTAGTGCTTATGCCGAAACAGCGGAGGAAAAAGGTCTGGCAATCGCCGTTGAGGCCGATAAGCGGGACACCGGCTGGAGTGACCAGACCTCCAGCATGAAAATGATCCTGCGAAATCGGCAGGGCGAGGAAAGCCTGCGGGACATTCGCAATCGCAGTCTGGAAGTGGAGGGGGATGGTGACAAGGCGTTGATCATTTTTGATACGCCGCGCGATGTAAAGGGTACCGCGTTTTTGAGTTTTACCCATGCCGTCAAGCCGGATGATCAATGGTTATATTTACCGGCTTTGAAAAGGGTTAAACGTATCTCATCCTCCAACAAGTCCGGACCCTTTATGGGCAGTGAGTTTGCCTACGAAGATATCTCGTCGCAGGAAATCGAGAAGTACAAATATAAATTCATAAAAGACGAGGATCTGAATGGCCGGGCGACATTTGTTAATGAACGTTATCCCCAGTATAAGCATACAGGATATACCAGGCAGCTTGTCTGGATTGACAAGCAAATGTATCAGCCGCTCAAGGTCGAGTTTTATGATCGCAAAGGTGAGTTATTAAAAACCCTGACCTACCACGACTACAAGCAATACCTGAACCAGTACTGGCGACCGGATCGCATGGAGATGGTAAATCACCAGACAGGGAAAAGCACGACTTTGCTTTGGTCGGAGTATCAACACAAGATTGGCTTGACTGACAGAGACTTTGATAAGAAGAGTCTCAAACGGGCGCGTTAACAGTTAATGTTTATGTGGGTCCGTGCAATTGTGATCGGCCTGTTGTTCATGGTCACGGCGAGTCCGCTGCTGGCAGGAGAATGGTCGGGCTATGTGGCGGGTGAGTTTCGCTGGTTTCCCAATGATCCGAGTGATCCCCGTCAGTATAAAGATACCAACCTCTCCGCCGCTTTCAGGCCGGAATATGCCCACCAGTGGGATAAGGGTCGGCAGAGTTTTTCCTTTATCGCCTTCGGCCGCGTTGATCAGCATGATGATGAACGTACCCATGGGGATATTCGCGAACTTCTGTATATCAAGGCGGCTGAAAACTGGGAGTTGCAAGCCGGTATTGGGAAGGAATACTGGGCGGTTACTGAGTTTCGTCGCCTCACCGATATCATTAACCAGGATGATGAGGTGGAAGTGCCGGACCGGCGGGAAAAGCTCGGTCAGCCTATGGTTAATTTCGCCCTGATCCAGGACTGGGGCACGTTGGGCTTTTATGTCCTGCCTTACTTTCGGG
>JAHEIJ010000125.1 GCA_024639445.1 Gammaproteobacteria bacterium | reverse complement strand
GCTATGTTAATTTTTCCAGTAATGACTATCTCGGTCTGGCCAGTCATCCCAGGGTGATCGAGGCATTGGCTGCCGGCGCTCGCAAGTGGGGTGCCGGTAGTGGCGCAGCCCACCTGGTAAGCGGCCATAGTCATCCCCACCATGCCCTGGAGGAAGAGCTGGCTGAATTTACAGGCAGAGCCCGCGCTTTGTTATTTTCCACCGGCTACATGGCGAACCTCGGTGCGGTGAGTTCGTTATTAGGGCGAAGTGATACGGTATTTGAGGATCGCCTCAATCATGCTTCGTTGATCGATGCCGGCATATTAAGTCGCGCCAGGTTAAAACGTTATGCTCACGCAGATGTTTCCGAGCTGGCGGCCCGGCTTGATTCGGCCGACAGCGGGAGCAAGCTGGTTGTTACTGATGGGGTATTCAGTATGGACGGGGATCTGGCTCCCTTGCCGGAGCTGGCACAGACCTGTCAGGAAAAGGACGCCTGGCTGATGGTGGATGATGCTCATGGTCTTGGACTTGTGGGAACACACGGTCGTGGCAGCCTGGAACATTTCAACTTGAACGCCGAGGCTGTGCCGATACTGGTGGGTACCCTGGGAAAAGCATTTGGAACGTTTGGTGCCTTCGTCGCGGGCAGTGAAACCCTGATAGAAAGTCTGGTTCAACAAGCCCGCAGTTATATCTACACAACCGCGCTGCCGCCTGCAGTGGCAGAGGCTACCCGTGCCAGTCTGCGATTGATTCAGACGGAAACCTGGCGACGAGAAAAACTACAATGTCTGGTCAAACGTTTCCGGCAAGGTGCGGATGAATCAGGTTTGCCCCTGATGGATTCCTTCACACCGATCCAGCCACTGCTGTTGGGCGACACGGAACGCGCTTTGACGATAAGTCAGCGATTGCGCGAGCAAGGATTTTTAATTAGCGCTATTCGGCCGCCGACGGTGCCTGAAGGGACGGCGCGATTGCGCATCACGTTCTCTGCCGAGCATGAAGAAGCCCATGTGGATCGTTTACTCAGTGCGTTGATGGTGGCAGGAGCAGCCGACGAGTGACGAGTCCGCTGCATGTTGAAACGACAGGGGAAGGTCCGGACCTGGTGATGTTGCATGGCTGGGGTATGCATAGTGGTGTCTGGCAGACCGTGGCTGAGGAATTGAGCAACAGCTTTCGTATGCACTGTGTGGATCTACCGGGACACGGCCGTAGTCGCGATAGTGCGGACGCCACAACCCTGGCGGAATGGACTGAACGTGTGGCTGAAACTATGTCGCCTCGACTGGCAGGACCGGCTTACTGGTGTGGCTGGTCTCTCGGCGGCATGGTCGCAACGCAACTGGCATTGGATTATTCAGGACTGGTCCAGCGACTGATATTGGTGGCAACCAGCTTGCGTTTCTGTCAGGCGAATGACTGGCCTGATGCGGTGGGGCCTGATGTATTGCGGGGTTTTGCTGCCAGTTTGCAGGACGATCATCGCCAAACCTTGCAGCGGTTTCTGGCGCTGCAGGTGACGGGTGAATCCCAGGCTCGCCAAACCCTGCGCGAACTCAAGCAGCGAATCTTTGAGGAGGATGAACCGGAGATAATCGCACTGCAAAGTGGATTGAACATTCTGAGTACCGCAGATTTGCGTCCACTGGCAGGGGAGTTGGATTTGCCGGTGCTCCTTATGGGCGGTGCAAAAGATCGGCTTGTCTCCCCGCGAGCACTGGAAAATGTCGCTGCCTTGCTGCCAGATGCAAAAGTAGAGGTGATGCCGGATTGCGGTCATGCGCCATTTGTTTCCCGGCCGGTATATTTTGTGAAACTAGTAAAGACGTTTTGTAACCATGTCAATTGAGAACGATCTTAAACCGGACAAGCTTAAGATGCGCCAGGCCTTTGAGCGGGCGGCAAATACTTATGATGCCGCGGCAATAATACAGCGAGAAGTAAGTCAGCGCTTACTGGAACGACTCAACTACATCAACTTACAACCCAGCAGGATTGTTGATGTGGGTGCAGGCACCGGGATCAGCCTTGCGGGTTTGAACCAGCATTATCCAACGGCCAGTATTTATGCACTGGATATAGCCCGACCGATGTTAATTGAAGCCAGGCAAAAACAGGGATGGTGGCAACGATTACGTCGACCGGTAAAGTTAATAACAGGAGATGCCGAATCTTTACCCCTGGCTGATGCATCGGTGGATTTGTTGTTTTCCAATCTGGCTTTACAGTGGTGCCTCGACCTGGAGCAGACTTTTAGTGAGTTTAGACGGGTGCTCAAGCCGGGTGGATTGTTGATGTTTACCACTTTTGGGCCGGACACCCTGAGGGAATTGCGTAGTTGCTGGTCGCAAGTGGATGGTTATACTCATGTTAATAATTTTTTTGATATGCATGATATTGGTGACGCACTGGTGCGTAATTTATTTGCGGAACCCGTGATGGACATGGAGCTGTTAACCATGACTTATAAAGATGTACCAAGCCTGATGCGGGATTTGAAAACCATCGGGGCCCATAATGTAACCCAGGGACGTTCTCGTAATTTAACCGGCAAGGGGAGATTGCAACGTGTTAACGCCGCCTATGAGCAGTACCGGAGTGACGGTGTCCTGCCGGTAAGTTATGAAGTTGTTTACGGCCACGCCTGGATGGCGGAGGAGTTATCGCCGCAAACAGTCAAGGTTGCCTTTGATGGATTAAAATTATAAAGACCACGACCTCATATGGTTTGCGGAAAACCTGGATAACAAACCTTAATTGCCATGCCTGCCATAATTAATAGCGTGTTTATAACCGGTACCGATACGGAAGTCGGCAAGACTTTGTATTCCGAACTTTTGTTGCGCAGTTTGAATGCGCGGGGCTTGCGTACAGCAGCCATGAAACCGCTGGCGAGTGGAGCGGAAGTCCAGGATGGTAAGCTGCACAATGCCGATGCGCATGCTTTGCAGCAAGCTGCCAATACTTCGTTTTCTTATGAGCTATGCAACCCATATTGTTTTGAACCTGCAATTGCACCACACCTGGCAGCAAAGCATGCCGGGATCCGGATTGATCCGGATGTCATCCGGCAAGCCTATGAACAATTACAACAGCAGGCGGATATTACGGTAGTCGAAGGTGTCGGTGGTTGGTTAGTGCCGATGAATGAAAATCAGACTGTTGCTGACCTGGTTGAGGCAATGGGCCTGCCCGTAATTCTGATTGTTCGTATGCGTCTTGGTTGTATGAATCATGCCTTGCTGACTGCAGAAAATATTAAAAACCGCGACATCCCACTGCTGGGTTGGGTCGCCAATGTCATGGATCCAAATATGTCTCATTTGGATGAAAACATTGAATCAATTGCACAGCAAATACACGCGCCCTTGCTCGATACCATTGAATTTATTAATAACTCTGACGCTGACAAGCCATATCAGCAAATAAATATTAACTGGTTATAATATTAGCCAAAGCTTAATTAGATAATATGTAAGTCATAGAAATGACTGTATTACATAGGGTTATCCAAAAGTGAAATGCCGGAATCCTGCAGAAAGTAGTGCATAAATCGAGTTTTACTCATATGGATTTTTGTTATTTTTATCGTGACTGGCAGGAATAGCCTGGAAAATCGGTTTAAGAATAATAATATAATTGTTTGCTTGTATATCTGTTAATTATAAGCCTATTTTATCTTTTTTATTGCATGTCGAAGCCCGTCTGATTAACATCGGGTTCTAATAATTATAAGTAATTACGACATAGAAATAAGTATATAAATAGTCGGCGAATAGCGGTCACTCCATATCCCGACAACACACCGACGCACCTGACATAGCGCAGGGGGAGTGCGCCCGCTGTGTATTTATAGTCATAACAATAAAAAAGTTTAACTATAAAAAAACCCAACCCGAGAGGTAGAGGTATGCCAGCAGTTAGAAAAATCAATAGGCTGTTTAGCTTAATCATCGCTACGCTATTGTTAAGTCCCAGCATTGCATTTGCAGAATTTAAACTAAATATGACTGAAGGGGTAACATCCATCAGTCATGATGCCTATGACCTGCATATGCTGGTGCTATGGATTGTGACAATCGTAGGCATTGCGGTCTTTGGGGTGATCATTTATTCCTTAATTTATCATCGCAAATCCAAAGGCGCAGTGGCTGCACAATTTCACGAAAGCACTACGGTTGAGGTCATCTGGACGATTGTGCCACTTGTGGTTCTGGTTTTGATTGCCATCCCTGCCACTAAAACGTTGTTGGACATCGAAGATGCCAGCAACCCGGATGTCACAATCAAAGTCACAGGCTGGCAGTGGAAATGGCAATACGAATACCTGGATGAAGGAATCAACTTTTTCAGTAACCTTGATGCCAAGAGTAATGAAGCGCGGCAGCGCGATTCAGGTATCGATGTTAAAACAGTTGAACACTATTTATTGGATGTCGATAAACCCATCGTGGTGCCGGTGGGCAAGAAAGTCCGTTTTCTCACTACCGCAAATGATGTTATTCACTCCTGGTGGGTACCCGCGCTTGGTATGAAGCGAGATGCCATACCGGGTTATATCAATGAATTCTGGGCCCGTGTGGATGAGCCTGGCGTCTATCGTGGCCAATGTGCTGAACTTTGCGGTAAGGATCATGGCTTTATGCCAATTGTGGTCAAGGCAGTTACGGACGTTGAATACCAGAGTTGGGTTAAGGAACAGAAACTCGCCATGGCAGAGGCGGCCTCGGGATCGGATAAAACCTGGAGTAAGGCAGATCTCATGAAACGTGGTGAAGAAGTCTACAACGCCAGTTGTGCTGCCTGTCATATGCCCACTGGTGCAGGTATTCCAGGTGTTTTCCCCGGACTGGTCAATAGCAAGATTACAACCGGTCCGGCAGCGGATCACATCAATATAGTTATAAAAGGTAAGGCGGGTACCGCCATGCAGGCATTCGGGCAACAGTTGAACGCTGCAGATCTGGCTGCCGTGATTACCTATGAACGCAACAGCTGGGGTAATGCGGCCAGTGTTGTACAACCTGCTGACATTAAGGCTGCACGCTAAGGCGTGATTCGGAGGATTAGATAAATGAGTACTGTAGCTACTTCACACGATACACATCACGAACATCATCCGACCGGCCTGAAACGCTGGTTGTTTACCACCAATCATAAGGATATCGGAACCCTGTATTTGTGGTTCTCTTTTATTATGTTTTTAACTGGTGGTGCGATGGCCATGATCATCCGGGCTGAACTGTTTGCTCCCGGCCTGCAGATTGTCGATCCAGGATTCTTTAACCAGATGACAACCATGCATGGTCTGATCATGGTATTTGGTGCGGTGATGCCTGCATTTGTCGGTTTGGCCAACTGGCAAATTCCATTAATGATTGGCGCCCCGGATATGGCGCTGCCACGCATGAATAACTGGAGTTTCTGGATCCTGCCGTTTGCCGGCGCGATGCTGATTAGCACCTTGTTCATGGAAGGTGGTGGCCCGGCTTTTGGCTGGACATTTTATGCCCCGCTTTCAACTACCTTTGCACCCGCCAGTACGGACTTCTTCATTTTTGCAGTTCACTTGCTTGGGTTCTCCTCCATCATGGGGGCGATCAATATCATTGCAACGATATTGAACATGCGTGCACCCGGTATGACTTTAATGAAAATGCCGTTGTTTGTCTGGACCTGGCTGATTACCGCATTTTTGCTTATTGCCGTCATGCCGGTCCTGGCCGGGGCGGTGACCATGATGCTGACGGATCGTAACTTCGGCACCAGTTTCTTTGATGCTGCCGGTGGCGGTGATCCCGTATTGTTCCAGCACGTGTTCTGGTTCTTTGGTCACCCTGAAGTCTATATCATGATTCTGCCGGCCTTTGGCGTGGTATCCCAGATCATTCCAACCTTTGCGCGTAAGCAGTTGTTTGGTTATGCCTCTATGGTTTATGCGACAGCGGCAATTGCGTTCCTGTCGTTCATTGTCTGGGCGCACCATATGTTTACCGTCGGTATGCCGGTGGCAGGTGAATTGTACTTTATGTATGCCACTGTGATGATCGCCGTTCCTACTGCCGTGAAGGTCTTTAACTGGACGGCAACCATGTGGAAAGGTTCCATGACATTTGAAACACCGATGTTATGGGCGATCGCCTTTGTGTTCCTCTTCACTATCGGTGGCTTTACTGGTTTGATGTTGGGCGTTGCACCGGTCGATTTTCAGTACCATGATACGTATTTTGTAGTGGCGCATTTCCACTATGTGCTGGTAACCGGTGCTGTCTTCGCCATCATTGCAGGCGCTTATTACTGGTTGCCAAAATGGACCGGTAACATGTACGACGAGAAATTATCGAAATGGCATTTCTGGTTGTCCGTGATTTCCGTCAATGTACTGTTCTTCCCGCAACATTTCCTTGGACTGGCAGGTATGCCGCGACGAATTCCTGACTATGCGGTGCAGTTTGCCGAATTCAACATGATGTCATCCATTGGTGGTTTTGTGTTTGGTTTGTCACAGTTGTTGTTCCTGTACATCGTGATCAAGTCAATTCGTGGTGGAGTGAAAGCA
>JAHEIJ010000124.1 GCA_024639445.1 Gammaproteobacteria bacterium | reverse complement strand
GGGACGAGACCATGAACAAAGGGCGTGCCGTCTTCCGTGCCGTGGCGATGGCCGAAGCTGGCCTGGATGAAGTGCACAACTAGGAGAGGATTCGAACATGTTACTGATGATCGACAACTACGATTCCTTTACCTATAACCTGGTGCAATACTTCGGTGAACTGGGCGTTGAGGTACAGGTATTCCGCAATGACCAAATCAGCATCACGCAGATGGAAAAACTCAATCCTGAGCAGATTGTAATTTCCCCCGGTCCCTGCACCCCGAATGAAGCCGGTATCTCGGTTGAGGCGATCAAGCATTTTGCCGGTGAAAAACCCATTCTGGGTGTTTGTCTTGGCCATCAGAGTATTGGTCAGGCGTTTGGTGGAAAGATTGTTCATGCCAGTGCCATTATGCATGGTAAAACATCAATGATTCGTCACAAGGGTATCGGGGTGTTTCGGGAAATCAGTAATCCCTTTGAAGCCACGCGCTATCATTCACTGGTCATCGAGCAACAAAGCCTGCCCGATTGTCTTGAAGTAACAGCCTGGACCGAAACAGCATCCGGCGAGCTGGATGAGATCATGGGCGTGCGGCATCGAGAATATGCTATCGAAGGTATGCAGTTTCATCCGGAATCCATTCTCACTGAATACGGGCATGATTTGCTGAAAAATTTCCTTGCTCAAAATCAGTAGCTTGAACGGTCGGTATTAGGGGTAACAAATGGAATTTCTGACTGACCCACAGGTCTGGCTCGCCTTTATCACTCTGACAGTGATGGAGATTGTCCTGGGGATTGATAACATCATTTTCCTGGCAATTCTAGTTGGGCGATTACCCCGGGCGCAGCAGAAAAAAGCCCGGTTTATTGGTCTGAGCCTGGCTATGGTGAGCCGAATCCTGCTGCTGTTGTCACTTACCTGGTTGATGAAACTGACAGCACCGCTATTTGCCATTCTCGGTAATGAAATATCCGGTCGCGATATTGTGCTGATCGTGGGCGGGTTGTTTTTGTTATTTAAAAGCACCATGGAGATCCACACGAGCCTGGAAGGGGCAGAGCATGAGACTAATGCAGGGGGCTCGGCTTCCTTCGTTGGAGTGGTAAGCCAGATTGCAGTGATCGATATAATTTTCTCCCTGGACTCAGTTATCACTGCAGTGGGATTGGCAGATCATATCGAAGTCATGGTTGCAGCAATTGTTATTGCCATTATAGTGATGATGTTGTCAGCAGGAGCAATTAGTGACTTCATTGACCGACATCCTACCATCAAAATGTTGGCTCTGAGTTTCCTCATTCTGATTGGGGTGGCTTTGATTGCCGATGGTTTCGAGTTACATATTCCCAAAGGCTATATCTATTTTGCGATGGCATTTTCGATCATGGTCGAAATGTTGAATTTGAAGCTGCGTAAAAAACGGGAGCCGTTACAGCTTCATAAGGTAATGAACGAGGAATAAATTATGGATATGCAAGCAGCGATTCGTACCGTGACGGAACGTCGTGATCTCAGTGCTGATGAAATGGCGGCAGTGATGCGTACCATCATGACCGGTGAGGCTACTCCCTCGCAGATCGGTGGCTTCCTGATAGGTCTACGTATGAAAGGTGAGACAGTGGATGAAATTGCGGCTGCCGCCAGAGTCATGCGCGAACTGGCTACCGGGGTGCAGGTTACAGGTTCTAATGTGGTTGATATCGTTGGCACCGGTGGGGATGCCACCAACACGTTTAATGTCTCAACCGCCAGTACCTTTGTGGTGGCGGCCGCGGGGGGTACTGTCGCCAAACATGGTAACCGATCTGTTTCCAGTAAGTCGGGCAGTGCCGACCTGCTGGAAGCCGCCGGGGTTAACCTGGAACTGACGCCGGAGCAGGTGGCGCAATGTATTAATGAAATTGGTGTGGGCTTCATGTTCGCGCCCAAACATCATAGTGCCATGAAATATGCAATTGGCCCACGCAAGGAGATGGGTGTTCGCACCATATTCAACGTGCTTGGGCCGTTGACCAACCCGGCAGGTGCGCCGAACCAGTTACTCGGCGTGTTTTCCTCCGAGTTGGTTGAACCGCTGGCTGAAGTACTCAATAAACTTGGTAGTAACCATGTGTTGGTCGTGAATGCCGAAGATGGTATGGATGAGATAAGCGTGGGCGCACCAACCCATGTGGCTGAATTGAAAGAGGGTCTGGTCAGCACATATACCATTACGCCGGAACAGTTTGGGGTGGAAAGAGCCGACATCAAGCAGCTGGTGGTCAATGGCGCCGAAGAATCGTTAGCGATTATTAACGGCGTACTTGAAAACCAACCAGGTCCGGCGCGTGACATCGTGATGTTAAATGCCGGGGCGGCAATTTATGCAGCTGGTCTTGCTGATACGCTGGAAGCCGGTATTCGCAAAGCCGATACAGAAATTGCCACCGGTAGGGCAAAAGAAAAGCTGAATGCACTGGTGAAGTTATCAAACAGTTTTAAATAAACAGTCTTTGCTAAATAGTAAATCATGAACGACACACCAGATATTCTGAATAAGATCATCCAACGTAAAACGGAAGAAATTATTGATCGCATGGCCAGGGTCTCGCTGCAGGAGCAAGTCGAGCGCGCCAGGGAAGGATCATCCATCCGTGGCTTTGTGGATCACATTGTCCAGACCATTCAGACGGGTCGTGCGGCGGTGATTGCGGAAATCAAGAAGGCCTCACCCAGCAAAGGAGTTATGCGGGAAAATTTTCAGCCGGCTGAAATCGCTATTTCCTATGAGAAAGGTGGCGCAAGTTGCTTGTCGGTATTGACCGATATCGATTTTTTTCAAGGCAGTGATGCCTACCTGCAACAGGCACGGCAAGCCTGCTCCCTACCGGTACTGCGCAAGGATTTTATTATCGATCCCTATCAGGTGTATGAAGCACGTGCAATTGGTGCGGATTGTATCCTGTTAATAGTTGCGGCATTAAGTGACGCTCAACTCAATGAGCTGGCCAGTCTGGCGATGCAACTGAATATGGATGTGCTGGTGGAAGTGCACGATGCCGAGGAACTGGTGCGGGCATTAAGTCTGGAGCTGCCCTTGATCGGTATTAACAACCGTAATCTGCGTAGCTTTGATACCAGCCTTGATACCACCTTGTCATTGCTGGCGCAGATCCCTGACGACCGCATTGTGGTTACCGAAAGCGGAATTCATACCCCGGCCGATGTGGCTCGCATGCGGGCGCATAATGTCAATGCCTTCTTGGTCGGTGAGGCGTTTATGAAAGCCGAGGAGCCAGGAGAGAAATTACGGGAATTATTTGCTTAGTCAGATTTTATCGGCGATGTCTTTAGGCGGCTAAGAACATAAGGCCGGCACTTATCGAGTGCCGAAAACCACTATGGTTTTACCTTTGACCGAGATTAGCCCCTGTTCTTCCATGCTCTTCAATACCCGGCCAACCATTTCACGGGAACAACCGACGATACGCCCAATTTCCTGACGGGTAATACGAATCTGCATACCATCGGGATGGGTCATGGCATCGGGTTGTTTACAGAGATCCAGCAGGGTGCGTGCCACCCGGCCAGTGACATCCATGAAGGCAAGATCACTCACTTTGCGACTGGTCTGGCGCAGGCGCGCTCCCATTTGTTCCGCTAGCGCAAATAAGACATCCGGATGTTCCTGGTATAACTGACGGAATTTAGCATAACTGACTTCTGCCACTTCACATGCCGTACGGGCTCGGACCCAGGCACTGCGTGGTTCTTCTTCCGCGAATAAACCCATTTCACCAAAGAAGTCACCCTTGTTCAGGTAGGCGAGAACGATTTCACGTCCTTCTTCGTCTTCGATTAATACCGATACCGAGCCATCAACGATGTAATACAGCACGTCGGGTTTGTCTTCGGCATAAATAATGACACTTTTAGCCGGGTAGTTTTTCCGGTGACAATGTTCAAGGAAACGGTCGAGTGACTCGATACCTGTTTGTTGCGTACTCGCCTGTACCATAATTATTCCCTGATTGTTGCTGACGGTGGTTTATGCCTATGGTATACCAACGGATGTTATTGTAAATATGGTGTAACGCACTTCCTGTCTGATTTGAGAATAAGGTCACTGCAACAGAGTGATATAATTGTGGCCTTTCCTGATGTATTTCATCAACTAAGTATAGATGGATAAGTGAAAGTTGCATTCAACAGCGATTTTGGGGAGAACACAAGCCGGATGAAAGCGAAAATCAAGTGGGTCGAGGAGGTGACTTTTGTCGGTGAATCAGGGAGTGGTCACAGTGTCCTAATGGACGGTCCTCCGGAACTCGGCGGTCGTAACCTGGGAGTACGCCCCATGGAAATGATGTTGCTCGGCCTGGGGGGTTGTACCTCATTCGATGTCATGCACATCCTGAAAAAAGCCCGTCAACCTGTTGCCGATTGTGTGGTTGAACTCGAGGCCGAGCGGGCCGCGACAGAGCCCAAGGTGTTCACGCGAATTCATGTGCATTTTATTGTGAGTGGTCATGGCCTAAAGGAAAGCCAGGTGAAACGAGCCGTAGAATTATCTGCTGAAAAGTATTGTTCCGCTTCAATCATGCTGACCCGGTCCGGGGTTGAAATCACTCACGATTACGAAATTCATGAACTTGAAGCTTGAGATGACACGCGATGCCTGAACTGCAAGCCCTGATCGATAGTTATTACCAGGCCTGGTTTCGTTTTCACCCTGAGTTCGCAGTCGAACTGGGGGTTGAAGGTTACGGTCATTTACTTACGCCGTTCGATGATAACGATATTGGCGCCCTGATCAGTTTGAATGAAAAGCTGCTCAACAGTGTGGAAGAGCTAGATAGCAAGGCTTTAATAAGTCCGGCGGCACGTCTGGACGCCCATGTGCTTTATGGTGGTGCCCTGCTTGAGCTGGAACGATTGGCTGAGCAGGACTGGCGACGACGTGATCCAGCCCGCTTTCTGCCCGTTAATGCGATTTATCAATTGACGGTGCGTGCCGTTGCAGATCCACGGCATGCCCTGACTTCCCGTTTGCAAGCTATTCCCGGCTATTTGCGGGAAGCGCGCACTTTCTTACACGAAGAACCTGAACAGATTCCTTTGTTGTGGCTGGAGTCGGCTATAACCGAGGCCAATGAGGGGGCCGTCTATTTTCGTGGACTGCGTCATCATCCCCGCTTCGCGGAATACCAGTTAGATAGCGAACTGGAGACCGCATCCCACGCGCTTGACGATTATGCCGCCTTTCTGGAGCGGGAACTCGTTCCAATAGCCCGTGGTGATTTTGCCTGTGGACGTGATTATTTCGACATGCTGCTGCGCTACCGGCATGGCCTGAGTTTAACCGCCGATGAACTGCATGCGTTTGGACAGCGCCTGTTTGAGACCACACTGGCTGAACTCAAAGCCGAAACTCAACGTTTGCGAGGCGATGCGGATGTTGCTGCGCAAACCCGGCAGATTCAGGCCCAGCACCCTGCGGCGGCGGAGCTTCTGAGTATTTATCGGGAAGGGATGGTGGCGGCAAGAGAGTATGTTTCGCAACATCAACTGGTGACTTTACCGCAAGCAGAAAAGCTCAAGGTGGTGGAGACACCGGGTTTTCTGCGGCACGTGATCCCCTTCGCCGCCTATATGGAACCGACCCCCGGTGATTCCCGGCAACAGGGGTGGTACTACGTTACCCCGGCGGAGACTGACGCCGCCCTGGGGGAACATAATTTCGCCAGTCTGCGCCACACCTGTGTGCATGAGGCCTGGCCGGGTCATCATTGTCAGTTTGTCACCGCCAATCTGAACCCGGTAGCCAGCACGTTGCCACGTCTGACAAACCCCTCGGCAACCCTGTTTGAAGGTTGGGCCCTCTATTGTGAGCAACTCATGCAGGAACAAGGATTCCTGGATGCGCCCGAGTCACGCTTCATTTTGTTAAAGGATCGCCTATGGCGTGCCTTGCGAATTATGCTGGATGTCGAGTTGCACACCCGTGGCCTGGATTTAGAGTCAGCGGCTCAACGCATGCAGGATGCGCTCGGATTTACCTCCGAGCAAGCTATGGCGGATCTAACCTGGTATAGCCGGGCTCCCACAGTCCCCATGGGGTATGCCACGGGCTGGGCACTGATCATGGCCACCCGCGGGCGCCTGCAAAAAATGGATAAGGCGTTCGACTTGCGGGAATTTCACGATTGTCTGTTAGCGGAAGGCTCCATCGCTTTACCCTATGTGCTGAAGCAGCAGTTTGGTGACGCCCTCTGGGACAGTGTGCGTCGTGAGGTGTTTGAGATTGCCTGAGATCGTGGTTTTTCAGCTACAATAGCCAGCCATTTTTTTACCCCTAGTGAGAACAGTATGAGTCGTCCTTCCCCGACTGCCGGTATGCGCCATATTGCCCTGAATGCCGAAGAGTTTGAGGCATGCGAGGCATTTTATGTGGATCTGATGGGCATGCAGGTGGAATGGCGGCCCGATGCCGATAATGTTTACCTCACCTCCGGTAACGATAACCTGGCGTTGCACCGCGCGAGCGACAAGGCCACGGGACCGCAACGTCTGGACCACCTCGGTTTCATCCTGGAGCGTCCCGAACAGG
>JAHEIJ010000369.1 GCA_024639445.1 Gammaproteobacteria bacterium | reverse complement strand
AGGAGCCGCTCGGGGTGTATCAGGCTGGCTTCCCGAATATAAAGCGCTTCAAGGAACGGCTGGATGAGGTGGAGCATGATATTCTTATCAATGTCATGTACCCGGCGGGTGACTTTGTGGTCACGGTGCCGGAGAACAGTTATTTCGTATTAGGGGACAATCGGGATAACAGTCGAGACAGTCGGTTCTGGAAGTTTGTCCCCGACGAGAACCTGGTAGGTGAAGCATTCATGATCTGGATGAACTGGGAATGGGGCCACTGGCCCAAATGGAGCCGGATCGGAACCATTATAGAATAACAATACATAAGTCGCTCTAAGGAGGCAAAATGAAATCAATTCATCGTCAGCGTGGTATGACTCCCATTGGCTGGGTTATGGTTTTCCTGCTAATCGCGTTTTTCGCACTCATCGCCCTTAAACTGGTGCCGATTTATCTTCAGAGTTTCTCGGTGGGCTCTGTCATTTCCGATCTGAAGAATGAACCCGGTATTGGCGCCATGACTTCGCGTGAAATCACTTCAACGATTGTGAAGCGTCTCGATATCAACATGGTTAGAGGTGTAGGCGCTAACGATATATATGTTGAAAAAACCGGTGATATCATGACGATCAGTGCTGACTATGAAGTGCGTGATAACATGCTGGGGAATGTGGATATCGTGGTCAGTTTCAATAAATCAGTCGAGGTCCCTGCGCGTTGAGTCGTGAGTTGAATAGCCTGCAAGACCAGTTGGGATACCATTTCAAGGATACAACGCTTCTCAGGACGGCATTAACTCATCGCAGTGCGGCATCACTTAATAATGAACGCATGGAGTTTCTTGGTGATGCGGTGCTGGGCTATTTAATCAGCTCTGAACTCTATCAACGATTTCCTACCGCGACCGAAGGCGTATTAAGTCGGCTGCGTGCCAGCCTGGTCAAGGGAGATACCCTTGCCGATATTGCCACGCAATTACAATTTGGTGATTATTTGATCCTCGGTTCCGGGGAATTGAAAAGCGGGGGATTTCGCCGCCGTTCCATTCTTGCTGATGCATTTGAAGCAGTAATTGGTGCGATCTATCTGGACAGTGACATCGATACGGTACGCCATCGCCTATTACCGTTTTTCAAACCCCGGTTGGATCAGTGTGATCCCGATACTGTTGCCAAGGATCCGAAAACTCGCCTACAGGAATATCTGCAAGCGCGGGGTAACGCACTGCCGGAATATACTGTGTTGCATATCAGCGGTGAAGCGCACCAGCAGACCTTTGAAATTGAGTGCCGCCTGTCCGAGTTAGACGTTATTTCAACCGGGCAGGGCAGCAGCCGCCGTAAGGCAGAACAACAAGCAGCACAGCAGGCTTTGGAACGGCTCGGGATATGACTCAATCCGTAAAAGACTACCGCTGTGGGTATGTAGCGCTGGTGGGGCGGCCCAATGTAGGCAAATCAACCCTGCTGAACCATTTGCTGGGCCAGAAGATCAGTATCACCTCGCGTAAACCACAAACTACGCGACATCAGATCCTGGGTATCAAGACAACGGATTCCGTCCAGGTGGTCTACGTTGATACCCCTGGAATTCACTTGCATGGCAAGCGCGCCATGAACCGCTATATGAACCGTGCCGCCGGCAGTGCCCTGGAAGGTGTGCAGGTGGCGTTGTTTCTGGTCGAGCCCATGCGCTGGACCGAGGAAGATGATCTGGTACTCAAGCGCCTGAAACAAAGCCAGGTGCCGGTCATCCTGGTGGTGAATAAAATCGATACCCTGGAGGATAAGGAAGCCTTGTTACCTTATTTACAGGAAGTTGCTGCCAAGTACGAATTTAAGCATGTTATTCCTGTGTCTGCCCTGAAAGGCACCAGCCTGGATGTACTGGAAAGTAACATTCATGAATTTCTCGAGACCTCAGCACCCTATTTTTCGGAAGACCAGGTTACCGACCGCAGTATACGGTTCATGGCGGCAGAGATCGTACGAGAAAAACTCATGCGTCGCCTCGGCCAGGAATTGCCCTATGACCTGACGGTTGAAATTGAACGCTTCAAGGAG
>JAHEIJ010000123.1 GCA_024639445.1 Gammaproteobacteria bacterium | reverse complement strand
TATCACGACCCCTGTCATACACCGATGAAGACCTATAATCCGGTTAAGGTGGCGACGCAACTCATGGGCCAGAACGTGACTTTGTCGGATCGGTGTTGTGGCGAGGCGGGAACGCTGGCTATCAGTCGGCCGGATATTGCGGCCCAGGTGCGATTTCGAAAGCAAGAGGAACTACAAGCCGGTATTACCCAGCTTACCGGTGAGCCCATTGCCAAGCAGGGTGAAGTAAAAATTCTCACTTCATGTCCGGCTTGCCAGCAAGGGCTGGAGCGCTACCGCGATGACACGGGTCTGGAAACGGATTACATCGTGGTGGAAATCGCCAACAGTTTATTGGGCGAAAACTGGCAATCGGGCTTTGTCGACAAGATCAAGCACGGTGGGGTGGAACGGGTGTTGCTATAAATCAGTTGATGGTTCTCACTGACAGACACCTAAAATGTGAGCCGGGTTGTTTGATACAGAGCAGCTATCATGACAACAGTCCAATACCGCGATTGACTAAATGCGTATGTAAGCCCAGCCTTCCTGCTGGCGTTTGATGACCTGGTTCATGGCGGACTCCACTACGTTGGCTTCCGGCAGCAGATCCAGTTCAACGCCCTTATCTTTTTTCAGATTATTGAGGGCCCGTTGACAGGCGATCAGGCCCAGGTTGTCATATTGCTTTGCCAGCGATTGAAGGCGCCGGGTATAAGGTGCATCGCTTTCCTCCACCAGCATCAAGCCACCACCGTTGGTCAGGATCTCAACCCGGACTTTCTGCTGTTGATGCGCAGAGGCTTTTAGTAACTGCTCGGTTTCGTCCAGCATGACATTGAAGCGGGCCGGATCAGACGTATCCACATGCAGCACCAGTCGCCATTCTTCCTGCGGCATAGCGCTGTTGTTATGGGTTTGTGCCGCCTTGGCCAGATCAAGCAGGCGTGGTTGCTGCTCAAACTGGTTGTTGGCAAACCAGCCGGTGAGTAATCCTATGGCCAACAGGAATGATGCGGCCAGTGCCGGCCAGACTGGTTTGTGAGCAGGTGGATGTTGCTTGGTTTGTTCCGCTTCGAAATTGTGATAAGCCAGTTGCACCATTTCCTTTACTTTTTGCAGCTTGCATACCCGGGCTGACAGTTCATGATCCTGTCGCAGCACTTCCAGCAATTGGGCCCGTTCATCCGTGTCCAATTGATTATCCAGGTAGGCATTCAGATATTCATCTGAAAACGAATCCTTCATTTTACTCTCCTCAAGTGCGAAGCCGTATTCTGCGCTTCAGGCCTGAATTCCAGTAACTTGCCTGACAGGGTCTTGCGTGCCCGGCAAAGGCGACTCATTACCGTGCCTATGGGTACTTCAAGTACCGTGGCAACTTCGGCATAACTCATCCCTTCCAGATCAACCAGGGTCAGTACCTGGCACTGGCCAGTCGGCAGGGTTGCAATGGCCGCACGAACTTTATCCACGATATTCTGTTGTTCTACATGATGCACCGGGGTGGTTTCCTCCACCAGGATCACATTATCAATATTATCCAGTTCCTTGCGCTTGCGGAAATAATCCCGCCAGCAGTTGGTCAGAATACCAAACAACCAACCATCTATCGCTTCGCGATTTCGAACCTGTTCGGATTTTCTTAACGCCTTGACCATGGTTTCCTGTACCAGGTCATCGGCCAGATCCGGATTATGGCTCCATGAATAGGCGATGCGATACAGACGTGGTCGGAAGGTTTCCAGTTGTTGTTTGAAACTTTGCTGTTTACATAGCAGGGAAAGAACACTCATAACTTTCTCGCAACTTAAAAAGACTCTCGACCACTATATAGATGACGCTGCGAGGTTACAAAATATTCCATCCAGGGTTGCAAAAAGAAAGGCTGAGCATTGCAAAACGAAAAACTGAACGCCAAAGGATAAGAGAATAATAATATATGAAACTGACCATGAAGTACTTGTTTCAAGGTCTTAGAAGCTAATGGAATAAATCACAAAAAGTGGGCGTCACAAAAAGTAAGGTTAGTTCGAATTGTTGATCTCATGCTAATCACGCTGCGACATAGTCCATTTGTCATAGCAATAACTATAACCGTCAACACCATCTTTGATTAATTAGTCGTGGAGGACGTCATGAAACCAATCGTACACCGATTAGTGGCGGTGTTGCTTGCCTTGGGCCTGTGTGTCTACAGCCTGCAAGTATCAGCCGCAGAGAAAAGCTTTGCTGAAACAAAAGTAGTTTTACAAATCAGTGACAACGATCCCTTTAAGCAGACCCTGGTGCTGAATGTAGCCAACAACCTGATTAAGCATTACGGCCCGGATCAGGTGGACATCGAAATCGTGGCCTTTGGTCCCGGTCTGCGACTGTTGTTTGCCGAGAATGTGAATTCCGGTCGGATTCAAAGCCTGGTCGACAATGGAGTTCGCTTTGCCGCTTGCAGTAACACCGTGCGGGGTATGAGTAAAATTCTCGGTGAAGAACCGGTACTGAACAAAAACGCGGTCAAAGTCTCCGCCGGTGTGGTTCGCATCATGGATTTGAACAAGCAGGGTTACCAGGTGATAAAGCCGTGATGCCGAGAATAAAAAAATAAATAATTTAAGGGGAGTACAGCATAATGAAAGCAAAATTTAAGCAAGTCGCACTGACGGCAGTAAGTGCAGCCATGTTAGGCGCTATCGCCAGCTCTGCGCAGGCCGCCAACTGGTTAATGTTGCAGGGTACTGAGCCGGCTGATGCTGCAGCGCGTGCAAAAGTTTGGGGCTTTGTTCAGGCGCAGTGGCAGAAAGATACCAGTGACGAATGCAAGTTTACACCCTGTACTGATCAATATATTCCACCCAAACTGATTGGTCCGAACCTCACTTCGCAGGAAGCGTTTAATGTCAATCGGGCGCGTATTGGCGTGCGGGGTACGGGCCTGCCGCTCGACAGTAAGGTGAATTATTTTGTACTACTGGAAATGGGGAATAACGCGATCACTGAAGGAACCGGCGCCTTTGCCAAAGCCACGGATGCGAGTATTACCCTTAACCATATCCCGAATGCGAGGGTTAGGCTTGGTTTGTTTAAGTATCCCGGTGCGGAAGAGGGCTTACAAGCTATACACGTTTTTGATTACGTCAACTTTAGTGAAGTCACCAACCAGTTACTGTTGGAAAGGGTTCCCAATACGGATGGTGCGGAGAACCAGAACCTGTACCCGCCGGGGCAAGGTGGCCTTTTGGGTGATGAACAAAATGGCTTTAACAACGGCGTTAGTGCTTTCCGGGATGTTGGGATTCAGGTGTTTGATGCCTTCCCCGTCGGCAACTGGGAACACAGTTATGCTGTGATGTACGGCAACGGCAATGGTTTGAATCTGAGTGATAATGACGACGATAAGGATCTCTATCTCTACTGGTCATCCGAGAGACTGTTTGGTGGCAAAGGACCTTTTCGTCAGGGGCTGAAGCTCTTTGCCTGGATGCAGGATGGTAAACGTTCGTTGGACAGGACTAATGACGGGGTATTTAATCCGGAAAAATACGATCGTGAGCGTTCTGGACTGGGTGTGAAATATTTGAAGGATGCATGGCGCTTTACCGCTGAGTATATGCAGGGTGAAGGCATGATCTTTGTCGGACCCGATAAGCCCAGTTTTGATCAAAATGGTGCCGGCCCCAATGGTGACGGTGCCACCGGTGAGTCCTCAGGTTGGTATCTGGAGGGCGGTTATCGCTTCCCCAATTCGAAGTGGCAACTGGACCTGCGCTACGATGTGTATAACCGGCTTGAAGGGGATGCGCTGGAATCCGAATGGCTCACTACCACGCTCGGGGCAAATTACTTCATCAACAAGAAAACGCGGTTCACTTTTAATTACGCGTTACGCGAAGTCGATTCAATTAATTTGCCGGATGCAGGTGCTACTGCTCCCGCCCCTAATCCCAATAATAATATGCAGACCATTGAAGATCGTATCTCACTCCAGGTGACACATATCTTCTAATCGTGTATTTGTCTTTGAAAATATCACGCCCCGTTTAAGCGGGGTGATTTATATAAAAGGCAAAAAATCATGTCAGGGCGGGAATAATTCGGCTGGATCTTACGTCTTTCATTATATCGTGGGAATGAGAACTTCGGAGGAGGTACCCACTTTTGGAAAACAAGAATAAACAGGGATGAAGGAATAATTGTTAGAAATAAGACATGGCAAAATGTCAGTTACGATGGGTCGCGGAGCGGCCCATTTTTTTTGGGGCTATTCAGCGCCGAAACAGCCAGAGCAACAGGCTGAATACCAGGCTGAGTATGATCATGCTGGTGATGGGAAAGTAGAAACGAAAATTCTCCCGCTCGATGATAATATCCCCGGGGAGGCGAAACAGGCCGATTTTCTGCAGCCAGGGCCAGGCCAGCCCCACAGCCAATAACACAACCCCTAGAATAATCAAAACACGCTGCATGCTATTTCCAGGTCACGAGGGCTGCTATTTTTTCAGCTTGTATTATCATTAAAACCCGGTTTCTAATCACTCGTCACTCGTCACTCGTCACTCGTCACTCGTCACTCGCCGCTCGCCACTTTTTTTAAGCCGTGAGGGTTTTGACGCCGTCTTTGGTGCCCAGTAACAGTACGTCCGCCGGGCGCATGGCAAATAGGCCGTTGGTTACGACACCGGTGATGTTATTCAACTCCTGTTCCAGCTTGGCCGGCTCCATGATTTCCCAGTTGTGCACATCGAGAATGATATTGCCGTTGTCGGTGGTGAAATCCTGGCGCAAAACCGGCTCGCCTCCCAGTTTGACGATTTCCCGTGCCACATAGCTGCGGGCCATGGGAATGACTTCGATGGGCAGTGGAAACCGGCCCAGATAATTCACCAGCTTGGACTCATCCGCGATACAGACAAATTTGTCACTGGCCGCCGCGACGATTTTTTCACGTGTCAGGGCGCCACCGCCGCCCTTTACCAGATGCAACTGGTTATTGGATTCATCGGCACCGTCCACGTAGACGGAGAGGCCGTTGACCGAATTCAGATCATGGACCGGAATACCGTGTCCTTTGAGTCGATCGGCGGAGGCGACGGAACTGGCGACGGTGCCCTCTATCTTGCCTTTGATTTTGGCCAATTCATCAATGAAAAAGTTGGCAGTGGAACCGGTGCCCACACCCACGACGGTGCCAACGGGTACATACTCGATGGCAGCCCTGGCGACTGCCTGCTTCAATTCATCCTGGGTCATGGTTCTCTCCTGCTGTGGCGGACCTGATTTTCGGTTCGGCATTGTTGATTGGTCAATACACCATTATATTAGTTATGCAGCGCTACTATCCAGCAAAGAGAAGTCGTCAACCTATGAAACAGCCGTCACTTGAACAGTATCTCGAACTTATCCGGCAGGCACCGGTATATGACGTGGCACAGCGTACACCACTGCAGTTGGCGCCCGGGCTATCACGGCGACTTGCCAACCGGGTGCTGTTGAAGCGAGAGGACCTGCAGCAGGTGTTTTCCTTCAAGCTGCGTGGTGCCTATAACAAAATTCTTGCCCTGCCAGAGGAAGAACGGCGTTGTGGCGTGATTGCAGCCTCCGCGGGGAATCACGCTCAGGGTGTGGCGCTGGCGGCACGTAAACTGGGTCTGAAGGCGGTGATCGTCATGCCCAAAACCACGCCCGACATCAAGGTGCAGTCGGTACAGGATCTGGGGGCGGAGACGGTGTTGTATGGCAATACCTATGACGATGCCTGTGAACGTGCGGACAAACAGGCAATGGAATCTGGCATGACGTTTATCCATCCCTATGATGATCCATTGGTGATTGCCGGCCAGGGAACAATCGGCATGGAAATTCTCTCTCAGGTTGATCATTGTGATGCGGTTTTTGTTCCTGTTGGTGGAGGCGGGTTGATTGCGGGTGTGGCGATGTGGATCAAGGCGCACCGCCCGAATATACGCGTTATCGGTGTTGAGCCTGACGATGCGCCCTGTATGTATGAGGCGCTACGTGTGGGGGAGCGGGTAATCCTGGAACAGGTGGGTTTGTTTGTCGATGGTGTGGCCGTCCGTCAGGCGGGCGAAGAAACATTTCGTATCGCCAAACAGTATGTGGATGAAATCCTGCTGGTGGGGACTGACGAGATCTGTGCGGCGATTAAAGACATCTTCGATGATACACGTTCGATCACCGAACCTGCCGGCGCGCTGGCCGTGGCTGGTATCAAGAAATATGTTGAACGTGAGGGGATTGAGGGAAAAACCCTGGTTGCTATCGATAGTGGTGCAAATATGAATTTTGATCGCCTGCGTCATGTCGCCGAGCGGGCCGAATTGGGTGAACATCGTGAGGTCCTGTTTGCCGCAACCATTCCGGAGAAGCCCGGCAGCTTTCGCGAGTTCTGCGATACGATCGGTCGGCGCGGTATTACCGAATTTAATTATCGCTACTCCGATTCAAGCCAGGCACATGTGTTTGTGGGGGTGAAATTGCAGGGCGAGGAGGAAAAACAGGAATTGTTCAGCCGGCTTAAAAAGGCCGAATACCCCTTCGAGGACATGTCGGATAATGAAATGGCCAAAATGCATATTCGTTACATGGTCGGTGGGCGTGTATCCGGAGTACAGCATGAGTGCCTGTATCGGTTCGAGTTTCCCGAGCGACCTGGAGCCTTGATGCGGTTTCT
>JAHEIJ010000122.1 GCA_024639445.1 Gammaproteobacteria bacterium | reverse complement strand
CAGGATCAACACCGGCGTTAACAGCCGTGCCAGTGTGTCGAGTATCGGTCCCGGTTTGGTTTCGTGATGGTGCGCCGCATCACCGAGTGCCCAGACACCAAGTAACGCCACAAGTAACACAACCATTTCGAGCAAGGTGTCATAGCCACGGAAGTTGAGCAGCACCGCAGTCACCGGATTGCTGACTCCACTCTGTCCCATTTGGGCGTCAACGTGTTCCGTTAATCCCGGCGCAATTGGCGGCAATGACAACACGACATACACCAGCAAGGCAGCGAGGCTCATGACTGCAAGCGCCGCCAACAGGTAAACTACTGCGGCGGGCCGAACATCATCGCTTATTTTATGGCCCGTTTTGTCAAGCATCATGTTTCACGGTTTGTCTTTTTAATGACCCAGTAACCCAGAAACAACGCCAGAAGGATAGCCGCAATCCCGACCAGGGTCATGGGCTCGTATCCTTTGGATCCATGGTAATGATCTTGCGACCGAGCGCGATCAGGGAGACGGAAATGATCACATCCAGATCGACCCGTCCCTTGGCGTAGTATTTCTTCATGGTTTCCAACAACTCGATACCAATCAGCACCAGCAGAAAAAGCCCGAACAGTTCCAGCAGTTCCCGAATTTCAAGAATGAAAACTGGAGGCTTGCTGATATCCCTGATTAACACCCAACCCAGCTCTACAACTGAAAGTAAAATCACCAGCGCCAGCATAAGGATCAGTGCCGCGATTACCACACGTTCGAATTTATGCAGATACTTGATCATTGTTATTATTCACTTATTGTTAGCGTGCGTTGCAGCAGCATTAATCATTTGCATTACTTGTTATTCTGTTGTTTCCCTTTTGTCTCTTCAGATTTTTCAAGACGTGCCAGTGCGGCAAGCAACAAGGCTCCCGTGAGGCCCGCACCGATTGCCGCTTCAGCCAACGCCACATCCGGCGCATCCAGGCGTACCCATGCGAGAGCCATCAACAGGCCAAAGGCGATAAACAAGACAATGGCTTTGAACAGATCCGCGCATGCCATTGCCTGCCAGGCTAATCCCAACAATGCCAATCCCAACAGGCCATCGAAAAGCCAACCCAACAACGTCATTGTTTCCACATGCGAATCCCCCGACGTAATGCCCCGCTGGCGATTAAATTGGCCACGCTGGCTCCGGCGAGCAGAACCAGCAACCAAATAATCACCAGCCTGCCTGCATCTGCCCAGCTATCCGACTGCACAGCCAATCCCGCCACGATCAGCCCCAGGCCGACATTATCGGCTTTGGTTAATGCATGCAGACGAGTGTAGACATCTGGAAAGCGAAGCAGACCCAAAGTTCCAGCCAAAAAGAAAAAAGCCCCTGCGATTAACAGCGCGATGGAAAGATAATCAAGCAGGATCATCTTCTGTTTCCGATGCTGACCAGGCACGGCGTACGAAAGCTACCGCTGTCACGGCCGCCAAGATGGCAAATACCAAAGCCACATCACGCAAGGCGGGATTGTCATCGGCCTGTGCCAGCAGTAACAGGATTGCCACTGCGGTGGTGCCGAATAACTGTGTGGCCAACATGCGGTCAGCCGCAGTCGGACCACGCAGCACGCGCCACATACCGGCGATGAGGTTCAACAGCAGAAATAGTGCCATTGTGAGATAGAGTGTCTCCATGTCAGTTCAATCCTCCACGCTAACGGGTGTTTGAAAGCCGGGTGGCTTGACCGCCAGTACGGAACAATCGATCTGGTTCAGGATGGTTTCCGCTGTATTGCCAATAATGAAGCCGGGAACACCAGTGCGGGCAACCGTTCCCATAACTACAAGATCGGCTTCAATTTGCCTGGCAAACGCCGGGATCTCTCTTCGAGGGGAGCCTTTTACCAGATGCGTTCGGGGTTTGATATAATCCAGGGTATTGTTTCCCAGCTTGCTGGTCAGTTCATGCAGCAGCGCATCTAATGCGACCGCATGCCTTTCTCTCACTTGTTCGACATAAGCAATGATTTCCTCCTCAGATGTGCTCAAGAAAACGCCGCGCATGGCGCTTTCACCAATCGACTCCCAGGCATGCATGATATGCAGCTCGGCTGAGTCGGATAGCGCCAATGACACAGCCATTTCAAGTATCTGCTGATTGAGTGCGCGTTGTGATGTCAGCTTCGCTGGAGGATATGCATCATTCACATCAACCGTGGCGAGGATGCTTCGATAGCTCGTCGTTACCCCTGCTTTGATAAGCCAGACCGGGCAAGGGCATTTGCGTAACAGGTGCATATCATCACTGCCGAATAACTGTCCGAGCCAGTTGTGGCTTTCGGGGATTTTGATTACCAGGTCGTGTCCGTTGCGCATCACCTCGCGGATGATCTCCAGAAAAGGCACACCTATTAACACCCTGGTTTTGATCTCGACCCGTTTTAAATATGGATCGATCAGGCTCTCCAGTCTACGGCCATGCTCACTCACCATCGCGGCCTGCAGCTCGGCAAAAATAGGACCACCTTCAGGCATCCCAATACCGGCAGTGATGCGATTGACCACATCGACCACCGTCAGCCTGGCCTGATTGTTCTCTGCCAGCGTTACAGCGCGCTCCAGGGAAGGTTTGCATGCCTCCGTGTTTTGCACCACGTAAAGGATATTCTTAAATCGCTGCACTTTCTTCACCTCCTCGCGGTGCACTTAGGGAAATACCGGACAGCCTGGCTATCCTTTCTTCCACCGCTTCAAGTTCTGCGAATGAATCTTTGTTTCTGTTCAGCAGATGAACTTTTAAGACATTCCGGTCAAGTTCAGTAATCAAGGTACCCGGCAGTAAACTGACGGTATTGCTCATAATCACCCGCGATAAACCCGGCGGTAACCGCAGCGGATATTCAATAAGGTCAGGAGCAATGGGCATCTTCGGCTGAAAGACACGCCGGGCTACATCCGCGCCACCAAGCAAGGAGTGCCAAAGGAAAAAAGGCACGAATTTCAATAGTTCGAACCAGAGAAAAGCTGCTGGAGGGACCAATGTCCTACTGGCAGTTACTGCCAGTACCACTGCCAACACCCCAATCCACCAGGAGGAGGCAACTCCATCGGTGAGAACCCACCAAATGAGAACAAACAGCACCCCACGGTATAAATTGGTAGCCCAGCTGGCGCTTACTTTGATTCTTTCCATTCGGCATAACCTCGGAGAGAGAATAAACATCCCCAACATTTATAAATACTATTGTCATTCAATACAATCTGACAATTTTTATGAAAGAGGTTCGGTCTAGTAGTTCCCCCTTGTCTTTATCACCACCCTTCCCGGATGGTGTTTGATAAAAATTCCTCATCCCTTTATACAAAAAGCCCCGGCCTGTGACCAGACCGGGGCTTTATATTTAGTGACTATTTATTTGAGTTTATACGCGGTAGTTGGGTGCTTCCTTGGTGATCTGCACGTCGTGCACATGGCTTTCCGCCATGCCGGCGTTGGTGACCCGTACGAATTCCGGTTTGGTGCGCATCTCTTCAATGTTCTTGCAGCCGGTGTAGCCCATGCTGGAACGAATCCCGCCCAGCAACTGGTTGATGACCGGTACCAGCGAACCCTTGAAGGGCACCCGGCCTTCGATGCCTTCCGGCACCAGCTTGTCGGCCTCGGAGCCTTCCTGGAAATAGCGATCCGAGGAGCCGTGGCGGCTGGTCATAGCGCCCAGCGAACCCATGCCGCGATAGGATTTGTAGGAACGGCCCTGGAACAGTTCCACCTCGCCCGGCGATTCCTCGGTACCGGCAAACATGGAGCCAATCATAATGGTATGGGCCCCGGCCACCAGGGCCTTGGAGATGTCCCCGGAATAACGAATGCCGCCATCGGCGATCAGCGGGATGCCGGTGCCCTCCAGCGCCTCGGCCACGTTGGCCACGGCGGAAATCTGCGGTACGCCCACCCCGGAGACAATGCGGGTGGTGCAGATGGAACCCGGCCCGATACCGACCTTGACCGCATCGGCCCCGGCATCGGCCAGCGCCCTGGCGGCCTCGGCAGTAGCAATGTTGCCGCCGATAACCTGTACCTGGGGATAGTGCTTTTTCACCCAGGCGACCCGGTCCAGCACCCCCTGGGAATGACCGTGGGCGGTGTCCACCACCACCACGTCAACCCCGGCCTCGGCCAGTGCATGCACCCGTTCCTCGGTGCCGGCGCCGACGCCCACGGCCGCACCGACCCGCAACCGGCCTTGCTCGTCCTTGCTGGCATTCGGGTTTTCACTGGCTTTCTGGATATCCTTGACGGTCACCAGGCCGCGCAGCTGAAACTTGTCATCCACCACCAACACCTTTTCGATGCGGTGTTCATGCAGCAAGCTGAGGATTTCGTCCCGCTCGGCCCCTTCCTGCACCGTCACCAGGCGCTCCTTCGGGGTCATGATGCGGGACACCGGGCTGTCATATTTGGTCTCAAAGCGCAGATCTCGGCTGGTGACGATCCCCACCAATTCGCCGCCCTCCACCACCGGCACCCCGGAGATGTTCTGGGCGTGGGTCAGTTCCAGCACGTCCCGAATACTGGTATCCGGGGTCACGGTGGTCGGGTCCTTGATGACGCCGCTCTCGAATTTCTTCACGGTACGCACATGCTCGGCCTGGATCTGGTAATCCATATTCTTGTGGATGATCCCTATGCCGCCTTCCTGCGCCATGGCAATGGCCAGGCGCGCCTCGGTGACGGTATCCATGGCCGCCGAGACCAGAGGGATGGTGAGCTCGATCTCACGGGTAAGGCGGGTATTCAGCTCCACCTCCTTGGGCAGGACGATAGAGTGGGCGGGAACCAGGAGAACATCATCAAAAGTGAGGGCTTCTTGGGCGATTCGCAGCATGTTGTGGGTACCGGAGTTGGGGTAAATCGGCGAATTATAAAGAGTTTTAATAGGCGGGTAAATGGTCGACTCACGCCCCGGCGAAACGGTTGCCAACCCCGCCGGCAAACCGCATAATGTTCCGACTGGCCGCCTGGGTGCGCCCGCATTCAGAAGCAGGCCCGAAAAAGAAAACAACAATTGCCTGACTATGATCAGGTGAATAGTTACACCACAAAAACTAATTAGCGACATTCCCTGGAGGATTAGATGAAGAAGATCGCATTGATAGCTGCCGCTGCTACCCTGATGCTGGGCGCCTGCGCCACGGCTCCAAGCGCCACGAAAGAAGATGCCATGGCCGCCATTGATATGGCCAAGCAGGAAACCGCCAAGGCCAAGAAAGTAAACTATGAATGGCGCGATACGGGCAAGATCATCAAGAAAGCCGAAGAAGCCATGAAAAAAGAAGATTATGCCTCCGCGGTGAAGCTGGCCAACAAGGCCAAAACACAGGGCATGCTTGCACAGCAACAGTATGAAGAACAAAAGAATGCCGGACCGCGCTTCTAAACATTCGTACTGAACATGATAAAAAGGCCGGGTTTAACCCGGCCTTTTTTATGTCCCTCATTTCACAGCTTTCACGCAAAAGGCTATTATCGCAGCATGTCAGACGAATTTGATCCGGACAATATAGCGACCGAACGGGATATCTACACCGTCAGCCGCCTGAACCGCGAAGTGCGCACCCTGCTGGAAGGCAGCTTTCCGCTGATCTGGCTCGAGGGGGAACTGTCCAACCTGGCGAGGCCCGGTTCCGGCCACTGGTATTTTTCCCTCAAGGATGAAGTCGCGCAGGTACGCTGCGCCATGTTCCGTAACCGCAACATGCTGGTCAAAGGCAAACCGGAGAACGGCATGCAGGTGCTGGTGCGGGCGCGTATAGGCTTGTATGAGGCACGGGGTGAGTACCAACTCATCATCGAACACATGGAAGATGCCGGTGACGGTGCCCTGCGCCGGGCATTTGAAGCCTTGAAAGCCAGGCTCGAGACCGCCGGGCTGTTTGATGTGGCTCACAAGCAACCTATCCCTGCTTTACCGCGCCGCATCGGCGTGATCACCTCGCCGACCGGGGCCGCCATTCGAGATATTCTGACGACCCTGAAGCGCCGCTTTCCCGGTATTCCGGTGATTGTCTATCCGGTCCCGGTGCAGGGCGCCGAGGCCGGGGGCGAAATTGCGCGTATGATTAACCTGGCAGGCGAACGCGCCGAGTGCGATGTATTGTTACTGGCACGGGGCGGCGGATCACTCGAAGACCTGTGGGCCTTCAATGAAGAAGTCGTGGCGCGCGCCATGTTTGATTGTCCGCTTCCGATCGTCACCGGTATTGGCCACGAGGTGGATATCACCATTGCGGACTTTGTGGCCGACCAGCGAGCGCCGACTCCCACGGCCGCGGCGGAACTGGTCTCCCCCGATCAACAGGAATGGCACCTGCGCCTGCAGCAATTGCAAACCCGGTTACAGCGCACCGTGGTGCGAAGTCTTGAAAGCCGGCGGCAGCAACTGCGTTATTTGTCTTCGCGACTGCCTCATCCCGGCCGACGAGTGGAAGAGCGGCTGCAACGCCTGGATGAACTGGAACTGCGCCGCAGCCAGGCCATGCAACACGGCCTGCGCCACCGGGGGGCCGAAATAAACATGTTGCAGCAACGCCTGCAAAAATTCTCACCCCTGCAACGCCTGGCCCAGTACCGGCTCCAGAATCAAAATCTGGACCGGCGCCTGCAGGCTGCACTGCGTCAACACCTGGGTCAGCATCATCAGCAAGTGCAACATCTCGCCCATGCACTGGATACTGTGA
>JAHEIJ010000121.1 GCA_024639445.1 Gammaproteobacteria bacterium | reverse complement strand
GTCATCCGGGACAGGGTCTGGGCGGTATGAGCATGGCACAAAGCGATGGCCAGTGCATCAGCGGCATCTTCCTGGGGCAAATGGGATAACCCCAACATGGCTTTCACCATATGCTGGACCTGTGCCTTGGCGGCATTGCCCTTACCGACAATGGCTTTCTTGATTTGGGTCGGGGTGTATTCATGCACCGGCAGGTGCCGACCGGCCACAACGCTTATTGCCGCACCGCGCGCCTGCCCCAGCTTGAGGGCGGAATCGGCATTACGGTGCATAAAAACCTGCTCCACGGCGACGATAGCAGGCTGGTGCTGATCCAGAATGTCAGCCAGTCCCTCAACCAGGACGCGCAGGCGACTGGCAAGATCCTCACCCTTGATGCGAATACAGCCACTGCCCACCCAGATGGCGCGACCTGCATGCATTTCAATGATTCCATAGCCAGTCTGACGGGATCCGGGATCGATACCGAGGATACGGGGCAGTTGATTGCTCTCAGGTCGCAGGGGCATTTAGTACCAAGTCAGATTCGCAGTATTGTCAGCCCTGACCATAGCACAGACTTCCCTTCCGACTCGAGCGATGGGTTGGCGAGACTCAAATCGGGCATTCAGGCCAGTTGCGCCATGACCTCATCGGAGAAGTCGGCATTGGTATAGACGTTCTGGACATCATCAAGATCCTCCAGGGCATCCACCAGGCGCATGACCTTTTCCGCGTCTTCCAGTCCCAGATCGACGCTGGTAGAAGGGGACATAGTCACCTCAGCCATTTCAGGTTCCAGTCCGGCCTTGAGCATGGCATCTTTCACATCGAGAAATGCATCCGACGTCGTCAGTACGTCAAGGGTCTGGTCCTCATTGCTCATGATGTCATCTGCACCGACTTCGAGTGCCACTTCCATCACCCGATCTTCGTCGCTCCCTGCCGGGAAAGTCAGGGTACCGATTTTGCTAAACAGGTAGGCCACCGAGCCATCAGTACCCAGATTTCCGCCTGCCTTGGTGAAGGCATGGCGCACTTCCGACACGGTACGATTCCGGTTATCGGTCAGGCAATCCACCATAACGGCAACCCCGTTCGGCCCATAGCCTTCATAACGCACTTCCTCATAATTCTCGCCATCGGCCGCACCGGAACCCCGTTTCACAGCTCTTTCTATGGTGTCCTTGGTCATATTCGCACCCAGTCCCTTGTCGATGGCGGCGCGCAGGCGTGGATTCGAGTCAGGATCACCACCGCCCATGCGGGCGGAGACAGTAATCTCACGAATGAGTTTGGTGAACAGCTTGCCACGCTTGGCGTCCTGCGCCTTTTTGCGGTGTTGAATATTGGCCCATTTACTGTGTCCGGCCATGTGCTACCTCGTCATGCAGGATTGGATTCAAAAACAGGATTTTAACATCTGTGTCAGGTAAACGCAGGCCTAACCGAGGGGCGAGCACGGATGTAGTGATTTGCTAAAAGATACGCAGATTGACTGCGGGCTTTTGGCTACGCGCCTGGAAAGTGAATTATGCTGGCTCTGGTTACGGTGAAATTAGAACGACCGGCTCAGGCCCAATCGCTATCAATCATCATCGGGCAGGAATATCGCCGTCGTTTCCATATCCTGAATCTGCCCACTGTCGAAAACAAAATTATGCCCCCCAATCTGAATCGCATCACCATGTTTGAGGGTTTGTCGACTGATCCGTTTGCCGTTTACCTTGGTGCCATTGGTGCTCCCGAGATCCTCGATATAATAATCGAAGTGATCTTCCAGATATTCGTTGGGCTGACGACTAAGCTTGGCATGGCTACCGCTGACGGCCGCATCGTCCAGTTGAATGTCATTCTCCGGGTTGCGTCCAATGCCGATCTCATCCTGCTCCAGCTTGTAGGAACTGAGTGTTACCGCTTCGTGCTTTAACAACAATTTGGCCATATTTCTTGCTTTATCCCCTCACTATTAATTACGTTTCAGTCAGCTGCCGTAAACTGGAGTTGGGTTCCCGCCACTTCAATCGTATCCCCTTCTTTCAGGCGTTGGCTGTTAGCACCGATAGACTGACCATTCAACTTGGGAGGATTGCCGCGTTCTCCGGTACCACTCATTGGCATCAGGAAATATTCCTGACCCCGCCGGGCCACGACCGCCACCTGCACTCCGGGAGAACCCAGCGTGGTATAGGGTTTGACCAACTTAATACTTTCCCCGCTCTTCGGTCCGGACAGGATTTTGACCTGGTAGTGTTTGGTAGGTGGGACCGCCGGAGCAGCAGCACGACCCTCAGGTTGAATAACGACGGTTGACTCGAACTCCTCAGCGTTATCGTCAATAAATTTCAGCTCATGCCGTCCAATCTTGATGATGTCGCCATGGTTTAACTGACGCCGGGAAACTTTCTTGCCATTAAGAAGAACTCCATTGGTACTGTTCATATCTTCGATATAGGCATTTTGCAGCATCAGTATCGATGCATGTTGGCCACTAACGGTCGGATCATCCAACTGAATATCGTTATGTGGTTTACGGCCAATTGTTATCCGCTCCTTGTCCAGCCGATATTCTTTCAAGACTGCACCTTCGTGTGTTAGAACCACTCTAGGCATAACTTCTCCCGTATATCTTGGTTAAGCGCATTCTTTATTGCAGGCCAACACTGTCAGAATACGCTTCTTGCAAGCTGATAAGTATGACTGAAATATTATCCTTACCTCCCTTTTCATTTGCGAGGGAAATTAGCCGCCTACAGCCTGTTTTGAGATCATCCTTAGATAACAACAATAGTTGTATAATTTCGTCGTCGGTGACTAAATCGGTCAGCCCATCTGAGCAGAGTAGATATATGTCACCATTTTGCACCGTGTCCTGTGCAACATCCACTTCTACCTGGTCTGCGATCCCCAGGGCTCGGGTAATTAAATTGCGGCTAGCTGATAACTGAGCTTCTTCTTCGCTGATGTAACCGTTATCCAGCATTTCCTGGACCAGTGAATGGTCAGTGGTGAGTTGGGTCATTTCCTTGTCACGCAGACGATACATCCGTGAATCACCCACATTTGCAATAATGATACGATCACCGTGGAAAAGCGTTACGACAATGGTTGTGCCCATACCCGCGCATTCCAAGCGCTCGTTGGCCATGCGAATAATTTCATCATTGGCATAGACGATGGCTTCGCGTATCGCGTCATTAAAATCAATCATATTAGAAGAAGCCATATCAGGCCCCAACACATCCTGGAGTGCGTCCCGAATACTGCTTACAGCCAGTTCACTCGCCACCTCACCTGCGTTATGACCACCCATCCCATCAGCCAGCAAAACCAAACCCAGATGGACATCCCAACCAATGAAATCTTCATTGTGCTCACGGATTTGACCCACATCGGTTTCACCGTAGACGGTTAATTTTGTACCTTGCCGTATCACGCGGACGCCCTACTTGTTGTTGTTTTCTTCTTACCCTTAAGGCGGTCACGACAACGCATTAAAGCTTTGGCCATCTGCGCGCCTGTTTGGAAACGATCATCCGCCTTTTTATGCAACGACTTGTTAATTATCTGGCTTATACACGCAGGAAGTTCAGGACGGAACATTCGAATATCCGGGTGCTTCTCATTCGCGATTTTGTACATCAGGCTTGCGAGTGAGTCTGCAATAAATGGCAATTCTCCACTTAACATTTGATAAAGGGTTATACCCAGAGAAAACAAATCTGAACGGCCATCAACTTTTTGGCCCGCCAACTGTTCTGGTGACATATAAGAAGGGCTACCGAGAATGGTACCGGTTTTAGTCTTGCTGGTGTCGGTCAGACAGGCCACCCCGAAGTCCGTGACTTTCAGGACACCGCTCTCCGGGTCATAAATAATATTGGCAGGTTTGATATCACGGTGAACGACGCGCTTGCTGTTCGCATACTCCAGAGCCTCTGCCACCTGGATCATCATATCCAGAACCTCGGCCGCCGGTAATAGATTTTCGGGCTTGGTCCAGGCTAACAGATTGTCGCCCTTGAGATAATCCATCGCGATGTAAGACAGATCCTGATCCTCGCCCACATCATAGATCGTTACGATATTGGCATGATTAAGACGTCCCGCAGTTTCCGCTTCGCGGAAGAAACGGGCTTTGACATCAGCCAGTTTTTCACCTTCAAACTCTTGCGCCAGACTCATGGTCTTGATTGCCACAGTACGCCCAATCTTGGGATCATGTCCAAGATACACCATTCCCATGGCACCGCGCCCCAGCTCCTTATCAATCTGATACCGGCCAAGCATGGGTTTTTGCACCCCGCTGGAGCTTATCACCAGGGTACCATTAGCGGCAGCCGTACTTCCTGTTCCGGTGACGCCCAATACCATGGCATCGGAAACTTCCTGTGTACGCTTTATCCGCTCCTTAACGTCATTGTAATTGGGATTATAATCGGCGATATATTTGAACACCGTTACTGCCTTGTTGAACTGACGCTTGCGTTCATAATCCAGACCCAGGTTATATAACTGGTTAAGCAAGGACGTATCAACTGTACATTTGCGATATTTCTCGAATGCCTGATCGAACTGCCCCTGGGTATGGAACGATTGTCCCAATGCCTTATTGGCACTGGAAAGTTCAGTATAAATATTTTGTAACTGATGCTCCAGAAAATGCTTGGCACTTAACACCATATGTCCCACCAGCAATGCAACCAGAGGTCCCATCAACCTCACCCAGGTCGACTCGGAGAGCATAAAATAAAAATGGGTATTAAGTATCACGATAGCCAGCAG
Organism: Gammaproteobacteria bacterium; assembly: GCA_024639445.1. Classification (GTDB taxonomy): domain Bacteria; phylum Pseudomonadota; class Gammaproteobacteria; order UBA6429; family Thiohalophilaceae; genus JAHEIJ01. The sequence goes on along the minus strand of JAHEIJ010000121.1, from coordinate 1,968 downwards.
TGCACTCATTAATAAGCCGGTCCCCAAACCAAAGCGCGGCAGCAGGAACATCAGGTACAAACCGATAACAGCAAACACCAGGATCTGCGCCCAAAAGGTCCAGCCAGGCACGGCAAATAGCTCTTCGTTTAACATACTGGAGACGGTATGGGCGGTCACCATGACCGGGGCCATTACCTCACCAATGGGTGTAATCATGGGATTAATATGTTGTCTGGCAGTGAGCCCCACCAGTACCGTCTTGTCGCGGAAAGTGTTGTTCTCTACCTTCCGATCCAGTACATCCAGCATGGAATAAACCTGAAAGGCGGAATGATCTTTCTTGCCACGATAAAAACGAGGATATACCCTCAGCTTACTATCACTGGGTATGAGGTAATCACCTAGACGGACACCCTCTCCCATCTTTACCTTGATACTGCGCGTTGCCAATTTCTGGTTACGCGCTGCCATCATCAATGCAAAGGAGGGTAGGAAGCTATCGCCGTAGCGAATTACCAACGGCTCGGTTCGCACATGGCGTCCCCCATAACCCAGATTCAACAGTCCCGCTCCTCCTGCATAACGGGCAAGCGGTTCAATGGGGGGATAAACGATATCGGCGACCGGCACAGGTTCAGGCCGGAAGCGAGCAAGAAAGCTGTTCGGGTCCGGTAAGCCTTCAATATCACGCAGGGTGAATTTAGATAAGTACTCTGGCAGTTCAACCGGGCCGGTTTTCGGGCGGCCCTTCTCGATCAGGTAAGGCATGGCCAGTACCACCCGTCCCGCCTTCTGAAGACTCCGGGCGAATACCCGGTCCGTATCCATGCGGGATTCAGCATTATCCAGCAAACGCCTGATTCTGGAATTTGCCAACCTGGGATTGTCTTCCACCAGGCTCTGTAATTCGTGAATGTACTCCAGGCCATAGGTGGTTTGGGTCGAATCAAACGGCAGGGCAAAACCGATAACGGCGGGACGATGACCCGTTAACCGACGGGTAGCCTGCGCCATGATATCGCGCGACCAGGGCCAGTCCCCCAGTTCCTCCAGGGAAGCATCATCAATCGCAACAACGACAACGTCGCTATTAGCAGGATCAGTGGAAGAAAAGCGTGCCGCCAGATCGTAAGCCTGCCATTCCATGCTGCGCATTATGTCGGTACCGCCAGCCAGCAGGAAAAACAGGGTCACAATCAGACCAATGAACCAGTCCGTTTTCCAGTAGGTTTTACTCACTCACTCTCCCTTCTCAGATCCTTTGAAGTCTTATTGGTGGATCTGGCAGGTGGATCTCCATATTCATGCCTGTGTAATGCCCATAGGCTACCCTAAACAGCCTCCCACTCATTCACATTCTATCGGCAGAGCATCAACAGACATGAGCATGCTATATATAAAAGTAATCCACACTATGCCTTATGACATAGAGCAACCACAAGTAGCTGAAAAATTTACGCCTTTTCAGGAGATGACTTTTTCCTGAGTTTTATATGCAACTCGCGTAATTGGGCTTCGCTCACCGGTGACGGTGCCTGGGTCAACAAACAGCTCGCGGTCTGGGTTTTGGGGAAAGCCATGACATCACGGATGGATTGCGCCCCGGACATTAACATTACCAGCCGATCCAGACCGAAGGCGATCCCACCGTGTGGTGGACAACCATATTTGAGCGCATCGAGCAGGAAGCCAAACTTGTCGCGGGCTTCTTCCTCATCGATACCCAGGGCCTTGAAGACCTTACGTTGTACCTGTTCACGATAGATACGCATCGAACCGCCACCTATCTCGGTTCCATTTAGCACCATATCGTAAGCACGGGAGTGGCAGTTACCCGGATCGGATTCCAGCAAATCGAGATGTTCTTCCTTGGGCGAGGTAAACGGGTGATGCAAGGAGAGCCAGCGTTTGGCGTCCTCATCCCATTCAAACATGGGGAAATCCACCACCCATAATGGGCGCCAGCCGTATTCCACCAGACCGCGA
>JAHEIJ010000368.1 GCA_024639445.1 Gammaproteobacteria bacterium | reverse complement strand
CAGATATTCATTTCCTGGTTCCCCTTCCTGCTGATTATTGGTTTATGGATTTTCTTCATGCGCCAGATGCAAGGTGGCGGTGGTGGCCGGGGCGCATTGTCCTTCGGTAAAAGCCGTGCCCGCATGTTGGGTGAAGACCAGGTCAAGGTGACTTTTAATGATGTGGCCGGGGTAGACGAAGCCAAGGAAGAAGTTTCCGAATTGGTGGAATTTCTACGCGATCCGGGCAAGTTCCAGAAACTGGGTGGCAAGATTCCTCGCGGCGTTCTGATGACCGGGGCACCGGGTACGGGTAAAACCCTCTTGGCCAGGGCGATTGCCGGTGAAGCCAAGGTACCGTTCTTTACCATATCCGGTTCCGACTTCGTGGAAATGTTCGTCGGTGTGGGTGCATCCCGTGTGCGTGATATGTTCGAGCAAGCCAAGAAGCATGCTCCCTGTATTATCTTTATTGACGAAATCGATGCCGTTGGTCGTCATCGTGGTGCCGGTCTGGGTGGTGGCCATGATGAACGCGAACAAACCTTGAATCAATTGCTGGTCGAAATGGATGGCTTTGAAGGTAATGAAGGCGTCATCGTAATTGCCGCCACCAACCGTCCTGATGTACTGGATCCGGCCTTGCTACGTCCGGGTCGTTTCGACCGTCAGGTTGTGGTGCCGTTACCCGACATGCGCGGCCGTGAACAAATTCTTAAAGTGCATATGCGCAAGGTGCCGATTGGTGATGATGTACAACCGAAGATCATCGCGCGTGGCACCCCCGGATTTTCCGGTGCCGATCTGGCCAACCTGGTTAACGAGGCGGCCTTGTTTGCCGCCCGTGCCAACCATCGCCTGGTGGGCATGGAGGAATTTGAAAAGGCCAAGGATAAAATCATGATGGGCGCGGAACGCAAGTCCATGGTGATGAGCGAAGATGAGAAAAAGCTCACGGCTTATCATGAAGCAGGTCATGCAATTGTGGGTCTCGGTGTGCCGTCACATGATCCGGTTTACAAGGTCACGATTATTCCACGTGGCCGGGCGCTGGGCGTGACCATGTTCCTGCCGGAAGAAGATCGTTACAGTTACAGCAAGGAACGCTTGGAGAGTCAGATATCCAGCCTATTTGGCGGGCGTCTCGCCGAGGAACTGATCTTTGGTACGGAATTCGTCACCACCGGTGCCTCGAATGACATTCAGCGGGTTACCGACATTGCGCGCAATATGGTGACCAAGTGGGGTTTATCCGAAAAACTGGGTCCCATGACCTATAGTGAAGAAGAAGGCGAGGTATTCCTTGGCCATTCAGTGGCACAACACAAGAATGTATCGGATGAAACTGCGCATATCATTGATGAGGAAATCCGCAATATCGTGGATCGTAATTATCAACGTTCCAAGAAAATTCTTGAGGAAAACGTGGATAAATTACATGCCATGGCAGATGCGTTGATCAAGTATGAAACCATTGATAGTGAACAGATCGGTGACATCATGGCAGGCCGTCAAGCCCGCCCACCGGCGGATTGGGACGACACTGAACCTCCGCGTGGTTCCAGTATTGAAGAGGAACCAAAAGGTGGCGCAAAGGGCGAAGGCAAGATAGGCGGCCCGGCCGGCGAACATTAAAACACTCTGTTCTCAGGAACGAGTAACAACTACATTAACGGCGGACAACCCCATGTCCGCCGTTTTTATATTAGGTGTTACCGTAGATGCAACTAAAACTCGGAACGCACTGTTTTACCGAACCCGTGGTGATGGGGATTCTGAATGTAACCCCTGACTCCTTCTCCGACGGTGGTTTGTTCACTGGAAAGCAGGCGGCGACTACCCGGGTGCGGCAGATGATTGCTGAAGGGGCCGGGATCATTGATATTGGTGGTGAATCGACCCGACCCGGCGCACAAGCCGTTAGTATTGAGGAAGAGTTGGCACGGGTAATTCCGGTAATAGAAGCTGTTCGATCAGAAAGCGATATTCCCATCTCCGTGGATACCAGCAAACCGCAAGTTATGACTGCCGCTGTCCAGGCAGGCGCCAGCATGATCAATGATGTTCGGGCATTGCGCGAACCCGGCGCTCTTGAGACGGCGGCAGAATTGAAAGTACCGGTGTGCCT
>JAHEIJ010000120.1 GCA_024639445.1 Gammaproteobacteria bacterium | reverse complement strand
ATCTGGGAGTGTACCTGTCCCTTTGTCTTTTGGGTACGGGATATCAGCTAAGCAATTATGAAATAATAAACCTGGTTTAAACGATATTTGAGTATAAGCAATGAACTGGAATCACATTGCGGAGGCCATCACTGCGGCGAGCGGCGAGCCATTTTATCTCCAACGTGCCGATAGTATTGGTGGTGGCTGTATTAACAGTGCCTATCAATTGCTAGGTGACAGGCAAAGCTATTTCATAAAGCTGAATCGTGCCGAGCGACTCGATATGTTCGAGGCGGAAGCGGATGGCTTGCAAGCATTGGCTGCCGCGCGCGCCATCAGGGTACCTGTACCGGTTTGTACCGGGGTGGAAGGGAGTCAGGCCTATCTGGTCATGGAGTATTTTGTGGGCGGAGGCGGACATAGCGGCGCAGCAGAAAACTTCGGTCAGCAACTTGCTCGAATGCATCAACATACCCGTGATAAGTTTGGCTGGCACCGCGATAACACCATCGGTTCTACCCCGCAACCGAACACTCCCAGGAATGACTGGTTGGAATTCTGGCGAGCACATCGGCTTGGATATCAACTTGAACTGGCTGAACAACGAGGTGGCCCGAGTAGTTTGCTGCACAAGGGTGAACAATTAATATATATGATGCCCGACTTGTTCACCGATTATCAGCCGATCCCATCTTTGCTGCACGGGGATCTCTGGTCGGGTAACTACGCAGTTACTCGAGCAGGCGAACCAATTATCTTTGACCCGGCGGTCTATTATGGTGATCGGGAAGCAGACATGGCCATGACCGAATTGTTCGGCGGATTTTCGCAACGTTTTTATGCGGCTTATAATGAAACCTGGCCACTGGACAGTGGTTACCGGGTGCGAAAAACCTTCTACAACCTTTATCACATCCTGAATCACTTTAATATGTTCGGTGGAGGCTATGCCAGGCAGGCAGAGCGAATGACTGAGCAATTGCTAAGTGACTTACGTTAGTCGGCTGTTTATTTAGAACGATAGATGGGGGGCTCACCTTCCGGTCGGGTACGAAAACGGTTGTAACTCCACCAGTACTGCATCGGATTTGCACGAATAATCTTTTGTAAATCGCGATTTATGCTGGTTGCCGCTTCATTATTGTCAGGGCAATTGATGCTTTCACTGGCGGGGCTAAATTTAATCCGGAAGCCGCGACCCCAGGGCAGGCGTTCGGCTACCACCATCACCACGCTTGCACCGGTACGGTTTGCCAGGCGTCCGGCAAAAACCGGGGTATAGGTATTGACGCCGAAAAAAGGTACAAATACACCCGTGCCGGCGCCCGGGTTCTGATCCGGTAAGGCACCAATCAGCTTGCCCTGCTGCAGGCTGCGTAATAAATCGCGCATGCCCTTGTTATTGGAGGGTACCAATTGCGCCCCGAAACGTTCCCGTCCTTGCTTGAATATAGTATCCATGCCAGGGTGACGTTGCGGCCGATACATACTGGTTATGGGGTAATGCCGTGAAGTATACAAGTTTGTCACTTCCCAGTTCCCGAGATGGGGGACGAGGGCTATCACGCCTTTGCCCCGAGCCAGTCCATCCTTTAACAAGGATTCACCACTGACTTCCTTTACCAGATTGAGAACGCGATTGCGGCGGCCCAGAAATAACAGCGGATATTCCAGCAGCACTTTGACGGTTTCTATCAGGCTGCCTCGTGTGAGGCGCCGCCGCTCGGTCTCGGAGAGTTCCGGGAAGCACAATGCCAGGTTGGTCTCGGTATAGTAACGCTGCCTTGTTTGAAGGCCATAGAGCAACCAGCCCAATGGGTGGGCGACGGCATGCAACAGGGGTAATGGCAGCCAGGCAAAGAGTTTCAGAAAAATCAGCAACATGCTTTATATAGTATGAGAATTTGAGTCATACGTATCGATTAAAAATAACCAAATACAGACCCACATTGGTACCAATAAGTGTCAATATTTGTATAAAATTACCCACTTTTATTAGATGTTAGTTATTAATTGCAATGTTTGACCTTATCCCGCATCTTTTCTAGATAAAAGTGGGGTAATTGCCCGCAAAATACTCTTGAAAAGATGCCTATTGTGGGATTCTTCCTGTGCTAAAAGGCTTTTCATGTGGGCCCGCTCAGTAGGTTTGGCAAAACAGGCCGGGCAGTTGTCCGGAATTACCGGTAGCCCCGCGGCGAGGGCAAAGTCTTCAGTCTGCCGTTCACGCACATAAATCATGGGCCGAATGATGCGTACATCGCCGTCACGGTTGGTGTAATTCGCCTTCATGGTGCTCAGTTGACCGCCGCGGAAGGCCGACATCAGGAAGCTCTCAGCCAGATCATCCAGGTGCTGTGCCAGGGCCAGGACGTTATACCCTTCCCGCCGACAGGTGGAATACATGATGCCGCGCTTCATGCGCGAGCAGTAGGCACAGAAGGAATCGCCCTTCATCTGGGTTCTGGCCTGTTCAGCAATAGGCTGGCTTTCGTAAAAAAAGGGTATACCCAGCTCGGCCAGATAGGGCTTGAGGCCAGAGGGATCGAAGTCTTCCACTTGCGGATCAACTGTGATGGCCGCCAGCTCGAAATGAATGGGGGCATGGCGCTGAAAATGCATCAGGCAATGCAATAGTGAGAGTGAATCCTTACCCCCGGATATACCCAGTAGTACCCGGTCACCCTCTTCGATCATACGGTGCTCGACCAGCGCCTGGCCGATAGGTCGTAACAGGGCCTTGGGTAATTTAGTTTCCTCGCTCATGGATACGAAGTGTAACGGTGGTGTTCTTAAGGCGCCAGATCAAGGTCAGCCATGCTAAACTGCGCGGCTAAATCAGTTATGGCAAGGCGTAGTGAAAAGCAGAACCCTATGAGCAAACTTGAACAACTTCTTACGGAACGCATCCTTATTCTGGATGGAGCAATGGGGACCATGATCCAGGCTTACAACCTGGATGAAGACGGCTATCGTGGCGAGCGCTTTAAAGACTGGCCGTCAGATCTGAAAGGTAACAACGACCTGCTGGTTCTCTCCCAGCCACAGATTATCAAAGAAATTCATTCCGAATATCTCGAAGCTGGTGCTGACATCATTGAGACCAATACTTTCAATGCAAATGCCTATGGCATGGCTGATTATGGCATGCAGGAGCTGGTTTACGAATTGAATGTTGCGGCTGCACAGGTGGCACGTGAAGCCGCAGATACCTATAGCAATGCTGATAAACCACGTTTTGTCGCCGGGGTACTGGGTCCGATGCCAGTGACCGCTTCCATGTCTAAGGACGTGAACGATCCTGGGGCCCGTGATGTGACTTTCGATCAGTTGCGCGAGGCCTACACTGTCTCCCTGCAGGGCTTGATTGATGGTGGTGTTGATATTGTGCTGGTGGAAACGGTGTTCGACACCCTTAATGCCAAGGCAGCATTGTTTGCGATTGATGAATTTTTCGAAGCGAACAAGATTAAATTGCCTGTTGTGATCTCCGGCACTATCACCGATGCCAGTGGCCGCATTCTTACCGGTCAGACGCCGGAGGCCTTCTGGAATTCGCTCCGCCATATTAAGCCGGTGAGTTTCGGCTTCAACTGTGCCCTCGGTGCTAAAGAGTTGCGGCCGCATGTGGAGGAATTGTCTGGTATCGCTGATAGCTGCATCAATGTTCACCCCAATGCCGGCTTGCCTAATGCATTTGGTGGCTTTGACGAAACGCCGGAAATGCTGGCGGAAGAAATCGGTGACTGGGCCAGGAACGGTTTCGTTAATATTGTTGGGGGTTGTTGCGGCACAACACCGGCCCACATCCGCGCCATTGCTGAGGCAGTCAGTCAGTATCCGCCACGCCCAGTGCCAAAAGTGCCGGTGGAATGTCGTTTGAGTGGTCTCGAGGCCTGCAACATTCGTGAAGATTCCTTGTTCGTGAATGTAGGTGAGCGTACCAACGTAACCGGTTCGGCCAAATTCAAGCGCCTGATTCTGGAAGAGAACTACAGTGAAGCGTTGGATGTGGCGCGTCAGCAAGTCGAAAATGGTGCGCAGATCATCGATATCAATATGGATGAAGGCATGCTTGACGGTGAGCAGGCCATGCGGACTTTCCTGAACCTGATTGCGGCTGAACCGGATATCGCCCGGGTGCCGGTAATGCTTGACTCCAGTAAGTGGGAAATCATTGAGACGGGATTGAAGTGCATCCAAGGCAAGGGGGTGGTGAATTCCATCAGCCTGAAGGAAGGTGAGGAAAAGTTCATTGAACACGCCAACCTTTGTCGGCGATATGGTGCAGCGATTATCGTTATGGCCTTTGACGAAGAGGGCCAGGCCGACACCTATGCGCGCAAGACAGAAATCTGTCAACGCGTATACAGCATACTTACCGAGCAGGTCGGGTTTCCGTCTGAAGACATTATTTTCGATCCCAATATTTTCGCCGTCGCTACCGGAATTGAAGAGCATAACAACTATGGTGTGGATTTCATTGAGGCGACGCGTTGGATCAAGCAGCATTTACCTCATGCCATGATCAGTGGCGGCGTCTCGAATGTCTCATTTTCTTTCCGTGGTAATAATCCAGTGCGTGAAGCTATCCATGCAGTATTTTTGTATCACGCCATTCAGGCGGGTATGGACATGGGTATTGTGAATGCCGGTCAGCTGGCAGTGTATGATGAGTTACCTGAAGAACTGCGTGAAACGGTTGAAGATGTCGTGCTCAACCGCCGCGCTGATGCGACAGAGCGTTTACTCGACGTGGCCGACAAGTATAAAGGCGACGGTAGCGGTGGTAAGAAAGAAGAAGATCTTGAGTGGCGCAGCTGGCCAGTGGCCAAGCGAATTGAATATGCCATGGTAAAAGGTATTGACAGCTTTGTCGTCGATGATGCGGAAGAAGCTCGCCTGCAATTTGACCGACCGATCCAGGTTATCGAAGGTCCGTTGATGGATGGCATGAATGTGGTTGGTGATTTGTTTGGCGCAGGCAAGATGTTTTTGCCTCAAGTCGTTAAGTCAGCCCGTGTAATGAAAAAAGCTGTAGCCCACCTGATCCCTTATATCGAAGCTGAGAAACAAGGTGGGATGCAAAGTAACGGCAAGATTCTGATGGCTACGGTCAAAGGCGATGTCCATGATATTGGGAAAAATATCGTCGGTGTAGTACTGCAGTGTAATAATTTTGAAGTTATCGATCTTGGTGTGATGGTGCCGGCCAACCAGATTCTGGACACCGCACAAAAGGAAGGTGTCGATATCATCGGACTGTCAGGATTGATTACCCCTTCGCTAGATGAAATGGTGCATGTCGCCAAGGAAATGCAACGCCTGGATTTTGATGTCCCGTTGATGATTGGGGGTGCGACAACATCCAAAGCACATACTGCCGTGAAGATTGAGCATAATTATGACGGTGCTACCGTTTGGGTGAAAGATGCGTCACGGGCTGTGGGTGTATCTCAAAATTTGATAAGTGAAGATTCGAAAAATACCTTTGTTGAGGAACTACGCAAGGAGTACGAACAGGTACGTGAGAAACATGCCGGACGTCGTGCCACGACTAAATGGCTCACACTGGAAGAAGCGCGTGAGAATAAAACCCAATTTGACTGGGCAAGCTATACGCCGTCAATCCCCAATGACCTTGGGTTGCAGATATTTGACAATATGCCGCTGGAATTCCTGGTGCCGTATATAGATTGGACACCGTTTTTTCACACCTGGGAGCTAAAGGGAAGCTACCCGAAAATATTTGATGATGCGGAGAAAGGCGAGGAAGCGAAGAAACTCTACCAGGATGCGCAGGCCATGCTGGAGAAAGTCATTACTGAAAAATGGCTCAAAGCCCGTGCAGTGGTTGGAATATTTCCCGCCAACAGTGTGAATCATGATGATATCGACGTATTTACGGATGATAGTCGTAAGAAAGTGTTGACGACCTTGCACCATTTGCGGCAACAGACTGAGAAACCAGCAGATAAACCGAATCGTTGTCTGGCAGATTTTATCGCACCCAAAGAAAGTGGCAAGTGCGATTATATTGGTGGGTTTGTGGTAACCACGGGTATCGGTATTGATGAGCACATTGCTCGTTTCGAAGCAGCCCATGATGATTACAGCGCTATTATGCTGAAAGCGCTGGCCGATCGATTGGCCGAAGCTTTTGCCGAGCACATGCATGATCGGGTAAGGCACATCAACTGGGGCTTTGAAACCGGCGAGTGGGTGCCTCGGCAGGGTATCGACAGCAAAGATTTTAATAATGAACAATTGGTACATGAGAATTACACCGGGATTCGGCCCGCTCCCGGTTACCCGGCTTGTCCGGATCACACCGAAAAACCGGTGCTATGGCAATTACTGGATGCTCTGCCCAATAGTGGTGTTTCATTAACGGAGAGTTATGCTATGTGGCCGGCAGCCTCGGTGAGTGGCTGGTATTTCAGTCATCCGGAAGCCTGTTACTTTGCTGTGGGCAAAATAAATAAAGATCAGGTAGAGAGCTATGCGAAACGCAAAGGAATGAGTCTGGAGGAAACCGAGAGATGGTTGGCACCCATTTTAGGATACGAGCCAAGCTAGCTTGATTATCAGTGCCTATTCATAGCGACATCTCCAGCCGTCGTGCCAGGTAATTTACAAATTTATCCTTTGGTAAGGGGACGCTAAAATAGTAACCTTGAAAGGTATGACAGCCTTTTTTGTTCAGAAATTGTAGTTGGCTCTCTGTTTCAACACCCTCGGCCACGACATCTAAGCCCAGGTGATTTGCCATAGAAATAATCGTATCAACGATAATGGCATCGTTGGGATCAGTG
>JAHEIJ010000119.1 GCA_024639445.1 Gammaproteobacteria bacterium | reverse complement strand
CTAATGCCATACAGACGCTTAACTACCCCAAACATACCGTTAATTACCGAGGTCTCCGGAAAATAAGGTTTGAGCTCTTCCTGGCTAATGGCATAGGTATGTTGCCGCAGTTTTTCCGAATAGTAGCCAATATCCCAGGGCTCAAGTTTTGCAACTCCATGCTCGATACGCGCAAACTCTTCCAATTCATGTAATTCTTTATCTGCAACCGGTTTTGAACGTTTGGCCAGGTCATGTAAAAAACCCAGTACCCGATCCGGTGTGTCCGCCATTTTGGTAACCAGGGATCGCTCAGCATAGGAGTTATACCCTAGCAACTGTGCCAGTTCATAACGTAACGCAAGAATATCTTCCATTACCTGGCTGTTATCCCATTTACCGGCATTCGGCCCCTGATCGGAAGCACGGGTCACAAAGGCTTCATGCATCTCGCTACGTAAGTCACGATCATCCGCATAGGTCATCACCGCGAAGTAGGAAGGAAAATCCAGGGTAAACAGCCAGCCATTCTGTTCTTTCTGGGCTGCAGCCTGCTTTGCCATAGCTTGTGCAGATTCCGGTAATCCCGCAAGACGTGCTTCATCCTCGACTTGCTTTGTCCATCCCTGGGTGGCATCCAGCACGTTTTCTTCAAATTTGGTGGTCAGTTGTGACAACTGCTGGCGAATTTCCTTGAACCGCGCCTTCTTGTCATCCGGCAGATCCACGCCGGAAAGATGAAAATCCCGCAAGGCATTTTCGATGACTTTCTTCTGTGCTGTATCCAGCCGATCATAGTCTCTCGAATCCTTGACAGCCTTGTAAGCCTGATAGAGACCGACGTTCTGTCCCATCTCGGTGCCGTATTCACTCAGTTTCGGCAGGCAGGCATTATAGGCATCGCGTAGTGCTTCGCTATTCACCACTGAGTTCATATGGCTGACGGGTGACCATACCCGGCCCAGACGATCATCCATGTCCTCCAGCGGTTGAATCAGATTGTCCCAGGTATACTCCTTTGTCCCGGACAGAAGTTGTTCGACAGCACTACGATTTTCCGCCAATAAGCTGTCAATCGCGGGTTCAACATGCTCGGGCTTGATCTGTGCAAATGGTGGTAACCCGCTCATGGTCAGTAGTGGATTGGACATGGGTAATATCGTTTCAGGTATTCTTTTATAATGGGCTGATAGGGTGAAGGCCGTAATCTACCACGACAACCAGCGGGCAACAAAAATTGGATCACAATACTCCTTACGCCGATCTCACCCCTGATCTGATTCTGGATGCAATCGATCAGACTGGTTTTCCCACCAGCGGTTCACTGCTGGCCCTGAATAGCTATGAAAACCGCGTATATCAAGTGGGAATGATGGATGGTAGCTTTCTGGTGGCCAAATTCTATCGTCCGGACCGCTGGGATAATGCCACTATTCAGGAGGAACATGATTTTGCACTGGAACTGGCAGCCGAGGAAATTCCGGTAGTCGCGCCGCTCTCTGATGGTGCTGGACACACCCTGCGCCACTATGATGGATACCGATTTGCCCTTTTTCCCCGCCACGGCGGGCGGGCGCCAGAATTGGATGATCCAGAGCATCTGCGCTGGCTGGGTCGCACGCTGGGGCGCATACATGCAATCGGATCATCCCGGCCTTTTCAGCATCGCCCGACCCTCAATATCCAAATCTTCGGCCATGATGCCGTAGAATTTTTACTGCAGAGGGAATTCATCCCGGCTGAACTCGTGCACAATTACCAGCTTGCTGCTGATACAACATTGCAGTTGGTAGAAAATGCCTTTGAGATAACCGGCCCTTACCGCCGCTTGCGCCTGCATGGCGATTGCCATCCCGGCAACATTCTCTGGACCGAGGCAGGCCCCCATTTCGTGGACCTGGATGACTGCCTGAATGGGCCGGCTGTGCAGGATTTGTGGATGCTGCTCTCCGGCAATCAGAATGACATGGTGCGGCAGTTGAAATTTTTACTGGAAGGCTACAACACGTTTTTTGATTTCGATCCCCTGGAACTACATCTGCTGGAAGCGTTACGCGCGCTACGGTTGTTAAATTACAGCGCATGGTTAGCGCGCCGCTGGCATGATCCGGCCTTTCCCCAGGCCTTCCCCTGGTTCAACACGCCGCGTTACTGGGAGGATCAGCTCGCCACACTACGGGAACAGGCCGAGCGTCTGCAATCACCGCCGCTGGCACTTTCCTGATCCTTGTCAGGCCTGCTTATTTATCAGGCGAATTTTTACTTTTAGACTCAATGAGGCACAATCGGGGAAACAACAATAAGGCTAATCATTATGCCTCACACCATGACACACCGATTCAGGCTTTTATCTCTGCTAGTGGTTCTCACTACCTGCCTGCTCTCAAACCTGGTTGTTGCCGAAGAAACTACCAAACCTGAAGAGCAAACTGCTTCTGAAGAACAACCTTCATCCAAGCAACGCACGGAACCCAGGGTCTGGGGGATTGCGATTGGCATGCGCTCTGCCGATATTCCTTTCGCAACCGAAGAAGACACTGTCAGCGATATTATTCCGCTCATGTTTTATGACGATGACGGACGGTTTTTCCTGCGCGGCCTGACAGCCGGCTTTCGGCTTTATAACGAGGAAGACTGGAAGTTCAGCGCGATTGGCCGTTATCGCTTTACCGACATCCCGGCCGATTTCCAGAACCAGTACAGTCGCAATGCACTGGATCTTGGCGTGCAATTAAAACACCACTTCTCCCCTGCGTGGAACCTTGATTTGGAAGCCATGGGTGATCGACATGGCCGCCTGCATGCTAACGCACGCGCGAATTATTATTGGGAAAAGGGTAAATGGCAGCTGTTTCCCTATGGAAACCTGCGCTACAAAGATGCCGATTTTAATAACTATTACTATGCGCTCTCCGATATCACCGGCGAAACCATCGGCAGCGCATTCGATTTTTCCCTCGGGACCGAAGTCCGCTTTCACGTGGCGAGCAACTTTTATCTCATTGGCCGTGCCCAGGTTACCGCCCTCGACAGTGATACCGCCGATACGATTGCCATTGATAACCAGTATCCTAGCGAGGTTTATCTGGGTATCGCTTTCTTCAACGACAAGAACCACGAATCTCGCAGGAAAATAACCACCAAGCCCTATGTACGGCTGGCGCATGGCTGGGCCACTCCGTCGAGCCTGGGTGAAATTATTCAATTCGACTGGGAAGATGATCCTTATAATAACCAGCTAACTTCGGTGTTTTATGGTCACCCGCTGACCGACAAGCTGTTTGGCATCCCGTTTGATATCTATCTGACACCGGGTCTGGTCTGGCACAACTCTTCCGAAGTGCAGGACAGCTTTCCGGAGTATGTACTGGCAGTGAAAGCCTATTACACCGTCAAGTGGCCGTTACGCTGGCGACTGGGTTTAGCCGAGGGTCTGTCCTATACCACGCAAATACCCTATGTGGAAAATTACGAACTGAGAGAGAAAGGTTACGAGCCGAGTAAGCTGCTTAACTTTCTGGATCTATCCATTGATATGAACCTGGGCGACTTGTTCAGGGCCGAATCCATGGAAAACCTCTGGTTCGGCTGGAGTATTCACCACCGTTCCGGCATCTTTGAAACCTCCGGCATGTTCGGTCGTATCAAGGGGGGGAGTAACTACAATACCCTCTACCTGCAATATCACTGGTAAAGCCACGCTTACTCCGGCTTCCAGATCCCCATCGCCGGATCTTCGGTGGCTTCACTTTGGCCTTTCACTGCTTCTTGTGGCTGTTGTTGGGTTTGTTGTTGTTGCGGTTGTAGCGAGGCGGCCCGATCATCGCTGACATGCTTGCTAAACGCCGCCAAGTGCTCCAGCAACCCATCCCGCTCTGAAGTCGGACCGGGATAACTTGCCGCAATATAACCAATTACCGCTGCCAGGTATTGCAGTCCCAACATCATGTCTGCCTCAGCCCGAGTGTCATGTCTGACAATCACATCAAGCACGCCGGCTATCAAGTCGTCATGGATTTGTATACTTTCTTCACTCATTAGAAACCTCGTATCCAGGTCAAATTCTCAATATCAAATATTCGATCTTATCAGTTTACATTCCACTATAATAAGCCAACTCTCAGGAGAGACCCTGTGACTAACAAGTGTATGGCCATACTGATTTGATTATTGCGGGATAATAACATGAGCAAACATTTTGATTTGATCGCCATTGGTGCAGGGAGTGGCGGCTTATCCGCTGCCGAACGTGCCGCCGAGTATGGAATGAAAACCGCTGTAGTTGAAAACAACCGGCTTGGCGGGACCTGTGTCAATGTCGGTTGTGTACCAAAGAAAGTCATGTGGTTTGCGTCCGGTATAGCAGAAACTCTGCATGATGCCGAAGGCTACGGCTTTGATGTCACGCTCGATAACTTTGACTGGGCCAACCTGGTTGATGCCCGTGAGAGCTATATCAACGGTATCAACGAATGGTATGGCACTTACCTTACCGATTCGAATATCGAACATTTACACGGCACTGCTAAATTTATTGACAAGCACACCCTCGACGTGGACAGCACCCGCTACACCGCTGATCATATTGTCATCGCGCCAGGTGGTTATCCAATGGTACCTGATATCCCAGGTAAAGAGCACATCCTCACTTCTGACGGCTTCTTTGCGCTCAAGCAACAGCCGAAACGAGTTGCTGTTGTGGGTGCCGGCTATATTGCAGTAGAACTGGCGGGATTGTTGAACGGCCTCGGCAGTGATGTCTCGCTGTTACTGCGTAAGGATCATTTCCTTGCCAGTTTCGATGCCATGCTGCGGGAAACCCTGATGGAGGAAATGGTGGAAGCCGGCGTCAATATTATGCCGCGTATAAATATTGATCAGATCGAAAAACTCGAGAATGGCACTCTCACCATACATTGTGCCAGCGGGGTTACCCTGGAAAACTATGATGCGCTGATATATGCCATCGGCCGTGCACCCAATACGGCTCCACTGAGCCTTGAAAGCGCCGGGGTGATCGCTGATGAACACGGCTATATCCCAACCGATGAATACCAGAATACCAACATTCCCAACATCTATGCAGTCGGGGATGTCACCGGGCGCGCCCAACTCACCCCCGTTGCCATCGCCGCCGGCCGCCGCCTGTCTGATCGGTTGTTCAACAATATGCCGGAACGCAAACTGGACTATGAAAACATTCCGACCGTGGTCTTCAGCCATCCACCTATCGGCACCATTGGCTTGACCGAAGATGAAGCGCGGCAGCTACATGGGGATGCGGTAAAAGTGTATCAGAGTCGTTTTACTGCCATGTATCATGCCCTCAGCCCGAACTCACAAAAAACAGCAATGAAACTCGTCTGTGTCGGCGCTTCTGAAAAAGTTGTTGGGGTCCATATCATTGGCATGGGTGCGGATGAAATGCTGCAAGGTTTTGGTGTTGCTGTCAAAATGGGGGCCACCAAGAAGGACTTCGACAATTGTGTTGCGATCCATCCGACCAGCTCGGAAGAACTGGTGACTATGCGCTAGCTGATAGAAAAACAGTATTGCTAATGATTGCAAATACAACAGGAGAATAGCACCTTGACCCGACACCTCGTTATCATTGCCTTGACTGCTTTATTAGCAAGTTACGCCAGTAGTACTAATGGTGGTTCAGGAAACTATATTTACAAGATTACAAAAGGCGACAAGTTTGTTCTTAAGCAGGATCTCGCCATCGCCGCCAGAAAGGCCCATGTAATATTACAGAATGGCAAGGTCATGAACTTTGCGAATATCGACAAATATGCCCCTTTTTGTCGCTTTGAGGTCAACACCAAAGGTGAACAAACTATTAAACCTGCTACCTTTACCGTTACCAAAGTCGCACAACATGAACCTGAAGTATTACCCAGGGTTTACAATTACGCAGTGGAATTCCGTTTAACTGCTAACAACAATCCCAATATTCGCAGTCTGGCTTGTGGCTCATGGGGATCAAATACCGAAACCTATCTCACGTTCCCTCAAATGCAACAGGCATTGGGAGACTATTTTGAAACACCTGAACCGAAATAACGCTGTATAGAGATAACTTGGGCAATGGCTATTCGCGAATTTGAGAGCGTATTACCGAATATCGATCCCACGGCCTATATCGATGATACGGCCCTGGTCATTGGCGATGTGGGGATTGGCAAAGACAGCTCAGTATGGCCTTTTACTCTTATTCGCGCTGATGTCAATTCTATACGTATCGGCGAGCAAACCAATATCCAGGACAGCTCGGTGCTGCATGTGACACATGACGGGCCATATAACCCCGGTGGTAATGCCTTGCAGGTCGGCAACAAGGTTACCGTGGGGCATCGAGTAATCCTGCACGGTTGTACCATTCATGATAGTTGCCTAATCGGCATGGGCGCTACGATCATGGACGGTGCCGTCATACATGCAAATACTGTTATTGGTGCCGGTTCACTGGTCACACCGGGGAAAAAGCTGGAAGGGGGTTATCTCTGGGTAGGTAGCCCGGCGCGCCGAGCGCGCGCCCTTAGCGAAGATGAAATCAAGGCCATCGACTATTCAACCAGCCATTATGTCAAACTCAAGAACCGTCATCATGCCTGCAATTGATACCCGCTCCTGACCGGTATGCTTGAGACGCATTTTTTTGATCAAAATGCCACCACCGTTGCCAAAGCCCTGTTGGGCAAAGTCATCAGGCGTCGTTACCAGAACTGCTGGCTGGCATGTCGCATTATTGAAACCGAGGCTTATTATCAAAAGGAAAAAGGCAGTCATTCATCACTTGGCGTAACGGATAAGCGCAAGGCCATGTTCATGC
>JAHEIJ010000367.1 GCA_024639445.1 Gammaproteobacteria bacterium | reverse complement strand
CTTGGCCGAACAGGTGTGGACCTCCCGACTGATGGCGTCCAGGCCAAGCAGTTCGCCGGGCAGGTGAAAGCCGATGATTTGTTCCTGACCTTCCTGGTCGGTGGTGAATGTCTTGAGGGAGCCGGCCCGCACCGCAAACATGGAGCGGAAGGGGTCCCCGAGGCGGTACAGGTACTCACCCTTTTCCACCGGGCGGCGGCGCTTGATGATTTTATCCAGCTTGTTGAGATCCCCGTCCCCCAGCCCCATGGGCATGCAGAGTTGGAACAGGCTGCATTTCTGGCAGTGGGAGCGAATATCTTCCAGTTTTACAATGCGTTCTTGAGACATTACCAATTTGCTGATCGTGGTTAGAACCAAGGGTGGAATGTCAGGATTCCATAAAATGCAAATATACTGTAAACCTTCCGGATTAAACAGCGGATTGTTAACATATTGACCCTAATCAACATAATACTTTTTAGTATAAGTTAATAATTTGAGGTTTTTCTGGAACTTTATTTCTTCTGATAGTTTCCCCACTCCTTAGATAACGGTATCCTTCCTTCTTTCTTTAAAAGTATTTGTAGCCTTTATGGATGAATCAACGGTATCCGTACCGAAGCGCTCGGGGAGTTAAACATGGCTGATCGGACGGCCACCATAAAACGAGACACCCTGGAAACCCAGATTGAAGTCACGCTGAATCTGGATGGTACTGGAAAAAGTGAGCTCAACACCGGGGTATCGTTTCTGGAGCACATGCTGGACCAGGTGGCACGCCACGGCATGCTGGATCTGCGGATCCAGGCCGAGGGGGATTTACATATTGACGCCCATCACACGGTCGAAGACGTGGGCATCACGTTGGGCCAGGCGTTTGCCGAGGCGGTGGGCGATAAGACAGGACTTCGTCGTTATGGTCATGCCTATGTGCCACTGGATGAAGCCTTGTCCCGTGTGGTCATCGATTTTTCCGGTCGACCGGGTCTGGAATATGGAGTTGAATTTCCACGGGCGCGCATTGGTGATTTTGATGTAGACCTGTTTGCTGAATTTTTTCAGGGCTTCGTTAACCACGCCAAGGTGACCCTGCATATTGATGTCATCCGGGGTGATAATGCCCACCATATTGCCGAGACGGTGTTCAAGGCATTTGGTCGTGCATTGCGTATGGCCCTGGAATTTGATCCACGAATGGAAGGAATCATGCCCTCAACCAAAGGTAGCCTCTGAATCAGAGGCTGCCTGTTTCTATTACACCTCTATTTAGTTCACAGATTTGTCATGAGTCGCGCTGCTGTTATTGATTACGGAATGGGGAACCTTCACTCGGTGGCCAAGGCACTGGAACAGGTGGGCCACGGTATTGAGGTGGACGTTACTTCAGATCCAGCGCGTATTCTGGCTGCGGAGCATGTGGTGTTCCCCGGTGTGGGTGCGATCCGGGATTGTATGGCTGAGATTCGACGCCTGCAGCTTGATACAGTAGTGCACCAGGTCGCGGAAGCCGGCACGCCTCTGCTCGGCGTGTGTGTGGGGATGCAGGCCCTGATGGGCTGGAGTGCCGAGAATGAAGGCACCGACTGCCTGGGTATCTTCCCCGGCAAAGTGCGGTCTTTCGGTGCTGACCTGAAGGATCCGCTCAGTGGTGAGCGTCTCAAGATTCCCCACATGGGCTGGAACCAGGTGCACCAGGTCATGTCCCATCCCTTATGGCAAGGCATTAGCCAGGATGCCCGTTTTTATTTTGTACACAGTTACTATGTTGAACCGGCGAATCCGGATGTGATCGCCGCCTCAAGCAGCTATGGTTTTCCCTTTACCGTAGCTGTGGCTCGCGATAATGTGTTTGCCGTGCAGTTTCATCCGGAAAAAAGCCAGCATGCGGGTCTGAAACTGTACGAGAATTTCCTCAACTGGGACGGTAAGTCCTGAAAACCAATCCAAATGAGAGTTCTGACATGTTGCTGATACCTGCCATCGACCTGAAAGACGGCAAGTGCGTGCGCCTCCGCCAGGGACGCATGGAAGATGAAACGGTTTTTTCTGATGATCCGGTGGCCATGGCTGGCCGTTGGGTGAAAGCAGGTGCACGTCGCTTGCATATCGTGGATCTCAATGGTGCCTTTGAGGGCAAGC
>JAHEIJ010000118.1 GCA_024639445.1 Gammaproteobacteria bacterium | reverse complement strand
CGAACTCATGCGATTCCGTTATGGCATTGCGGTCGCGGGGACCCATGGCAAGACCACGACCACCAGTCTGATCGCCAGTGTTCTTGCCGAGGGGGGCGTGGACCCGACTTTTGTTATCGGTGGCCGGCTGAACAGTGCCGGTACCCATGCCCGCCTTGGCGAGGGGCGTTATCTGGTTGCGGAAGCTGACGAGAGTGATGCGTCCTTTATGCTGCTGCAGCCCATGATGGCCGTCGTGACCAATATCGATGCGGATCATATGGAAACCTATGAAGGTGACTTCCAGAAGTTACGTCACACCTTTGTCGATTTCCTGCATCATCTGCCGTTCTATGGATTGGCGGTACTCTGCCTGGATGATCCGGAAGTGCGCAATACCTTGCCGGAAATTACGCGACCAGTGACCACGTATGGATTGACGAATGAGGCGGATGTTTATGCCGAAGCGCTACGCCAGGAAGGCAATCGCACTCACTTCCGGGTGGCGCGGCCACAAAAAGAAGAGTGGCTGGAAATTACCCTCAATATGCCGGGCCACCATAACGTGTTAAATGCACTGGCCGCGATCGCGGTGGCACATGAGATTGGTATTGAAGATGCCGCCATCAAACGCGCACTGGAGAATTTCCAGGGTATCGGCCGGCGTTTTCAGATTAACGGCGAGTATCAAACCCCGGCCGGGCGAGTTCTGCATGTGGATGACTATGGCCATCATCCGCGCGAAGTCGAGGCCACCATTAAAGCAATCCGTGATGGCTGGCCGCAACGACGTCTGGTCGTGGCATTCCAGCCTCACCGTTACAGCCGAACCCGTGATTTGTTTGAAGATTTCACTCGCGTGCTTTCCGAGGTGGATGTGCTGGTATTGCTGGAGGTTTATCCCGCCGGCGAAGCACCGATTGCGGGCGCGGACGGTCGCACCCTGGCTCGCGCGATTCGCACCCGCGGTCAGGTAGATCCGGTCTTCGCGGAAAAAATTGAGGAGTTGCCCGCTACCTTGCAGGGCGTATTACAGGATGACGATGTGTTACTGACTTTGGGGGCAGGCAATATCGGTGCCGCGGCCGCGAAGTTACAGGCCCAACTGGAGACGGGATGAGCGTGCCGAGCATGACAGCGAAACAAACAAACGAATTGCGAGGCACCCTGCACCAGCAGGAGAACATGGCGCGGCATACCTCCTGGCGCGCCGGTGGCGCGGCCAAAGTGTTTTATCAACCCGCGGATATTGATGATCTGGTGATGTTCCTGCGGAGTTTACCCACAGAGGAACCCATCTATTGGGTCGGCTTGGGAAGCAACCTGCTGGTACGGGATGGAGGCTTGAACGGGACGGTGATTGCGACCAGCAGCGGTCTTAACCGGCTGGTCTTTATGGATGATGACCAGGTATGGGTGGAAGCGGGCGTAGCGAGTCCCAAGCTGGCGCGTGATACCGCGAAGCGTGGCCTGGCGGGCATGGAATTTCTCTGTGGCATTCCCGGTACTGTGGGTGGTGCACTTGCCTTGAATGCCGGCGCACTGGGCAGCGAGACCTGGCAACGGGTGGTATCGGTACAAACGATTGACCGACAAGGCCGTCTCCACCAGCGTACCCCGGAGGACTATGCAATCAGTTACCGCCATGTGGAGAGTCCGGCGGAAGAATGGTTTGTGGCGGCAACCCTGCAACTCGAACCGGGTGATAGCGCGGTCAGTCTTGAACTGATCAAACGCTACCTGGCGCGACGCAGTGCGACTCAACCGACCCAGTTGCCCAATGCCGGCTCGGTGTTTCGAAATCCGCCAAATGATTATGCCGCCCGGTTGATAGAAGCCTGCGGTTTGAAAAACACCTGTGTTGGCGGGGCCTGTGTATCAGAGAAACACGCCAACTTCATTATCAATACGGGTACGGCGACGGCTGGCGATATTGAGGCGCTGATTGAACGGGTGGCGGAGACGGTCAAGCGTGAGCATGGCGTTGAGTTAATTCGTGAGGTTCACATCGAGGGAGAGGCGAGCGGTGACTGACGCAGGCACATATCCGGTTGATCCTGCCCGTTTTGGCAAGGTGGCCGTGTTAATGGGTGGCTGGTCCGCGGAACGGACCATATCCCTTAACAGTGGCCAGGCAGTCCTGGACGCCCTGTTGCGCGGCGGTGTGGATGCGCACGGTATTGATGTACGGCGTGAGACAGTCCTGCAGGAATTAGAGCAGGGACAATTCGCGCGGGCCTTCGTGATTCTGCACGGCCCGGGCGGAGAAGATGGTGTGATACAGGGCGCACTGGAAGTGCTGGGCCTGCCTTATACCGGCAGCGGTGTCATGGCTTCCGCATTAGCAATGGACAAGTTGCGCAGCAAGCAGCTACTCGAAGGTGCCGGCATACCAACCCCGCCATACCTGGTACTGGAAGATGACTTTGATCCCGATTATGTGGTGGCGACTCTGGGGCTTCCCCTGATGGTCAAACCGGCACTGGAGGGTTCAAGTATCGGTATGAGCAAGGTGGATGAGGCAGAAGAGCTGCTTGCCGCCCGGCAGCAGGCTGCGCATTTCAAAGGCAAGGTACTGGCCGAGCGCTGGATCGAAGGCCGGGAATACACAGTGGCCATCCTCGGGGATAAGCCGCTCCCCGCCATCTGTCTGGAAACGCCGCGGGATTTTTACGACTACGAAGCCAAGTACCAGGCCAACGATACCCGTTATCTCTGCCCCTGTGGTTTATCCGCCGAGGAAGAGCATCGTTTGCAGCGCCTGGCGCTGGCGGCGTTTCAGGCTTTGGGCGCAGAGGGTTGGGGACGGGTTGACATTATGTGCACGCATGACGGCACACCGTTTGTCATTGAACTGAATACCGTGCCGGGCATGACCGATCACAGCCTGGTGCCGATGGCTGCCAAAGCGACGGGTATCGACTTCGAACAACTGGTGCTGCGCATACTGGCCCAAACCCTGAACCTTAATCAGGAGGATTCTCATGTTCGCGCGGGTTAGTCATGGCCAGGCAGTAATACGGGCAGAGCATAACTGGCCCAGCTTTAACTTCCAATGGCTGGGACGGGGCATGTTGCTGCTGTTGTGTGGCTTGCTGGCGGGATGGCTGATTCAGCGTTTGGCCGATCCGATGACATTGCCGTTTCACAAGATTCGAGTTCAAGGCGCACTCGTGCATGTTAACGAGAGCATGCTGCGACAGTCGGTCGTGGATGAGGTACAGGGCGGCTATTTCAACATTGATGTTGCTGCCCTGCGTCAAACTGTTGAGCAATTGCCATGGGTGAGAACGGCAGCAGTCAGACGTGTCTGGCCTGATGCGGTGGTCATCAATGTGATTGAACAACAGCCACTGGCTGTGTGGGCAAAAGGTGGTTTGCTCAACAACCATGGAGAACTGTTTAAACCCAAACAAAGCAGTCGGCCGAAGCACTTGCCGTTGTTTGTGGCACCAGAGGGGATGGAGCACAACGTGACTGAATTGTACCGGGATCTGTCAGCACAACTGGCGCCGCTGGAATTGCGCATTGTCGAGTTGCGATTGGATAACCGACGTGCCGTGCAGTTGCAACTTCATAACGGCATCGAACTGGTACTGGGCCGTGAAGAACGGTTGGCCCGGTTACAACGGTTTGTCACTGTTTATAACAAGACCCTGGCGCACCATGTCACGCGAATTCGACGCGTTGATTTGCGTTACAGCAATGGCATTGCGGTGCAATGGGATAACGCAACCACACAGGTCAAAAGCTAGTCGCGGGGGGTGACGACGTAATGTCGAAGAAAATGGAAAAGAACCTGATCGTCGGCCTGGATATCGGTACCTCGAAAGTGGTGGCGATTGTGGGTGAGGTCACACCGGAAAATGAAATCGAGATCATCGGTCTTGGTTCGCATCCGTCGCGCGGGTTAAAGAAAGGTGTGGTGGTTAATATCGAATCGACCGTGCAGTCGATCCAACGTGCCGTGGAAGAAGCAGAACTGATGGCAGGTTGCCAGATTCATTCGGTCTACGCCGGGATTGCCGGCAGCCATGTGCGCAGTCTCAATTCCCACGGCATCGTGGCGATTCGTGATAAGGAAGTGACGCCCTATGATGTTGAACGGGTGATTGATGCGGCGCGCGCCGTAGCCATCCCCGCGGATCAGAAAATCCTGCATATTTTGCCGCAGGAATTCATCATCGATACCCAGGAAAGTATTCGCGAACCGGTCGGTATGTCCGGGGTGCGATTGGAAGCCAAGGTGCACATGGTGACCGGGGCGGTGAGCGCGGCACAAAACATTATCAAATGTGTGCGTCGTTGCGGGCTGGAAGTGGACGACATCATTCTGGAGCAACTTGCCTCGAGTCATTCGGTGTTGACGGATGATGAAAAGGAACTGGGTGTTTGTTTGGTGGACATTGGCGGCGGTACGACGGATATCGCCGTGTTTACCGAGGGTGCGATTCGGCATACCGCGGTGATACCCATCGCCGGGGATCAGGTGACCAATGATATCGCCGTGGCATTACGTACCCCGACCCAATATGCCGAAGAAATTAAAATTAAGTACGCCTGTGCGCTAACCCAACTGGCCTCGGTGGATGAAACCATTGAGGTACCGAGTGTCGGCGACCGTCCGGATCGACGGCTGGCGCGCCAAACCCTGGCCGAGGTGGTGGAACCCCGTTACGAGGAACTCTTTACCTTAATCCAGGCCGAGTTACGGCGAAGTGGTTTCGAAGACCTCTGCGCTGCGGGCGTGGTGATCACGGGTGGCAGTTCCAAGATGGAGGGCGCGGTGGAACTGGCGGAAGAGATTTTCCATATGCCGGTTCGGTTGGGTATCCCACAGTATATCTCCGGCCTGGTGGATGTGGTGCGTAACCCGGTTTATTCCACGGGTGTCGGTTTGTTGTTGTTCGGTTATCAAAACCGGGCACTTCGCGAAACCGAAGCGCGTCTGGGGAGTGGTTTCCGTGGTGTGTTACGACGGATGAAAAGCTGGTTTCAGGGCAATTTTTAACAACAGTGCAAACAAAAAGTAAGGGGTGATATATGTTTGAGCTTATGGATACCTACAGTCAGAGTGCTGTAATCAAGGTGGTCGGTGTCGGTGGCGGTGGTGGTAATGCCGTGGAACATATGGTGGTCCAGAGCATTGATGGTGTGGACTTCATTGTTGCCAATACCGATTCTCAGGCGTTAAAAAACACGTCGGCGCGTACGGTGTTGCAACTTGGAGGCAACATTACCAAAGGACTGGGAGCAGGTGCGGATCCGGAAATCGGACGGCAGGCCGCGATGGAGGATCGCGAACGTATTCAGGAGGTTCTGGATGGCGCGGATATGGTTTTCATTACCGCCGGAATGGGTGGTGGTACCGGAACCGGGGGTGCACCCATCGTGGCTCAAATCGCCAAAGAGATGGGTATTCTGACCGTTGCGGTGGTGACCCGCCCGTTTCCATTTGAAGGCAAGAAGCGGATGGACGTGGCCGGCGATGGCATCGATGAGCTGAAGGGTTTTGTTGATTCGCTCATTACTATTCCGAATGAAAAACTGCTGTCCGTGTTGGGTAAGAACATCAGTTTGCTGGATGCCTTCAAGGCGGCCAACGACGTTCTGCTGGGCGCGGTGCAGGGGATCGCTGAACTCATTACCCGGCCGGGTTTGATTAATGTTGACTTTGCCGATGTACGGACCGTGATGTCAGAGATGGGTATGGCCATGATGGGGTCCGGACGGGCTTCCGGGGAAGGGCGTGCTCGCGATGCGGCGGAAGCAGCGATTGCGAGTCCCCTGCTGGAGGATGTGAATCTGGCTGGAGCCCGTGGCATCCTGGTGAATGTGACCGCCGGCATGGATATGTCCATTGGCGAATTTGAAGAAGTAGGCACTACCGTCAAGAGCTTTGCCTCGGAAAACGCCACCGTCGTGGTGGGAACGGTGATTGACCCGGAAATGCAAGGTGAGCTCCGCGTCACAGTTGTGGCAACCGGGCTTGGTCATAGTGAACAATTCGGGGAGAGGCCGGTCAAACTCGTCGTAGATAAAACGGCTGAAGGCGAAGTGGATTATGGTCAACTGGATCGCCCTACCGTGATTCGCAAAAAGGCTGCGACGGAAAAATATTCTGGCAATAGTGAATCGAGCATGGAATATCTGGATATTCCGGCATTCTTACGCCGCCAAGCTGATTAACTCAGGTATAACAAAGAGTTAGAGTTATTTGGTTGCATTTGCATGCTTACTGTATCAAGTTTTCGGGGAATATGACGATAATCATATAAATCGAGAGTAAGTTGCTGAATAATGAGAATCTGTTCTATTATTGCCGGTTGATTCGTCTGCTATAATTTTGCTGCGAACGAATACGAATAATTCCGGCCTGATATTTGCTTTCTTTGAACAATAATGGCAAATCGAAAACCCAAGGGAACCTAGCTAGTGATCAAACAACGTACGTTGAAAAACATAATCCGTGCAACTGGAGTCGGATTACATACAGGTGAAAAAGTCTATTTAACCCTCCGTCCCGCAGCTGCCGATACCGGTATTGTTTTTCGACGTGTGGATTTGGACCAGCCGGTCGAAATCGAAGCCAAAGCAACCAATGTTGGGGACACGACGCTTTCCACCACCCTGGTGAATGGCGAAGTACGAGTTTCCACGGTGGAACACCTGCTCTCAGCCCTGGCTGGTATGGGCATTGATAATGCATATATCGATCTGAATGCACCAGAAGTGCCCATTATGGACGGCAGTGCCGGTCCATTTGTATTCCTTATTCAGTCGGCAGGCATTGAGGAGCAGAATGCACCCAAGCGTTTTATCCGCATCAAGCGCAATATTACCGTTGAAGATGGCGACAAGTGGGTTCGCTTTGAACCGTTTGATGGTTTCAAGGTGGGTTTTGCCATTGAT
>JAHEIJ010000366.1 GCA_024639445.1 Gammaproteobacteria bacterium | reverse complement strand
GCTGCAAGACTGGTGAGGAATAATTCAGCCAGGAGTCTCGCCTCTGCCAAACGACCGTGAAATTTTAAACCGGTGATGAGCGGGATCAGGGGAGGCGCGTAACGATACGGGATGTGGACCGAGTCAAACTGGGGCGGATGGCGCTGACAGTCGCCGCAGGCGGTTGCCACGGAATTTCCCAGCCCTGCACCACAGCGAGGGCAGGCATGGTGATTCCAGGGCAAGTCAGCCAGGCAGTCTCGGCATAAACCACTCGCCTCATCAGTGGGCAGGCTGCAGAGGCGACAATCCGTGTAATGAGCAGGAAAAGGGTTAAACTTTAACCAGTTGTAAACCATACGAAGTCCATTTCGGTTGACAGACGGCCTTTTCTGCCTAGAATGGCCGCTTTATCGAGTTTAACCCGTGGAATGCTATGGAATCCAATCCCGTCCCAGCTAAAACAATGCACATCAGTGCCGCGAGCTCACGTATGGCGGCGCGGTTGTTCAGTCTCGGTAATATTTTCGCTACGCTACCGGGCCTGGTGTTAGCGCCAATAATTTTGCTGGGGCATCCGGAAAGGACCAGCATGATTTATATGTTTATCCTGATGGTCGTCCCACCGATTCTCTGGTTTGGAATTTCCATTATCATTTATATCATCGCGCGTCATCATCCCAACCCGCGTGTCGGTCACTATACTCAATGGGCGGCCTATCGCTTTTATGGCATGTTTGGCATCGTTATCCCGATCGGCACCTTTTATGGCACCCAATGGCAGTTATGGATTGTGACCGGCGGAGTTGTCGCGTTAATTCTTATTCCCTGGTCATTGCTGGATCTGTTCCGCATTCAACGTGAACACTGGCAGGACATTACTATTGAAGAGGCAACCACATGAGTACGACACCAGAAGCCATCCAGGCCAACTCAGCGCTGCGTCACGACTGGTCGACGGACGAAATCGAACAGCTTTTTAATCTGCCATTCAATGATTTGTTATTTCATGCTCAACAGGTTCATCGCAGCCATTTTGATCCAAACCAGGTGCAAGTCAGTACCCTGTTAAGTATCAAAACCGGTCGTTGTCCGGAAGATTGCGGTTATTGCCCACAGAGCGTGCGTTACGACACGGAAGTGGAAAATGAAGCCTTGTTGCCGCTGGAGGAAGTACTGGAGCAAGCCCAGGCCGCCAAGACCAAGGGTTCCAGCCGCTTTTGTATGGGTGCCGCCTGGCGCAGCCCCAAGGATAGCGATCTGGATCAGGTGATCGAGATGGTCAAGCAGGTCAAGGCGCTGGGCCTGGAAACCTGCCTGACTCTCGGTATGTTAACTGAGGCCCAGACCCAACGGCTCAAGCAAGCCGGGCTTGATTACTACAATCATAATCTCGATACCTCCCCCGAGTTTTATGGCGATATCATCACAACCCGTACTTACCAGGATCGACTCGATACCTTGCAGCATGTACGTGATGCCGGCATGCATGTTTGTTGCGGCGGCATACTCGGAATGGGTGAAAGTCGTCAGGACCGGATCGGTTTGATGCAGCAACTGGCCAATCAGCCGCAACATCCTGAAAGTGTCCCCATTAACATGCTGGTAAAAGTAGAGGGCACTCCCCTGGAGAATGCCGAAGATCTGGATCCAATCGAATTTGTGCGCAGTATTGCGGTGGCGCGTATCCTGATGCCGGCTTCCCATGTCCGTCTTTCTGCCGGACGTGAAACCATGAGTGACGAAATGCAGGCGCTTTGCTTCCTGGCCGGTGCCAATTCCATATTTTACGGTGAAAAGTTGCTGACCACCCCGAATCCTGCCGCCGACCAGGACCGTTTGTTATTTAAACGGCTTGGCATTACCGCCGTGTAAATACTTCTGCGGATGAGCCTGGATGCGAAACTAAAGGCGCAGTTGGCCGAGCGGGAGCAAGCCAGCCTGTATCGGCGTCGCCAGGTGCTGGAAAGCCCGCAAGGCGTCGAGGTTGTGGTTAATGGTGAGCGCTATGTTAATTTTTCCAGTAATGACTATCTCGGTCTGGCCAGTCATCCCAGGGTGATCGAGGCATTGGCTGCCGGCGCTCGCAAGTGGGGTGCCGGTAGTGGCGCAGCCCACCTGGTAAACGGCAATAGTCATCCCCACCATGCCCTGGAGGAAG
>JAHEIJ010000117.1 GCA_024639445.1 Gammaproteobacteria bacterium | reverse complement strand
TCCAGTACAACTTCAAATATAAGCCTTCTGGGACATCAGGAATGACGCAACACTAGATTATCAAATCGTTAACGATGAGGTGCTTGCTGGTCCTGATAATGAGGCCGTCTGCCTCATCGACACCCTGCCTGAGGAATTTTATCGCGGTGAAATGACCATCTGCGCACGTTCCGGCCATATCCCCGGCACGATGAATATCGGCGGATTCGAGCTGCTCGATTAGACAGGCCGTTTTCGTCCGGATGATGAACTGACTGCCATCTACAACGTCGACCGCAATGCCCGCACCATTACCTACTGTGGTGGTGGCATCGTGGCATCTGCCAATGCCTTCATCATGACCCAACTCGGTTTTACCAACGTCGCCGTCTATACCGCCTCGCTGCCGGAGTGGGCCGCTGATCCCGCAAATCCGATGTTTATGGATACGAACTAACCGCGCGGGTGACAGCTGAGGATTATTCGTATTACATTTTTGTCACCGACGCATTATTGATAAGCTTTGCTTTCTCTTTAGTTATTAGCGGGCATGCCATGTGGTTGTTGTGTCGTTGGCATTTGCATGGGCTCGCCTCTTTCTCCATTGACTGTAAATGTGTTTACAAAATAAATCCTTTCAAAATTACGATTAAGTGTTTTGCTGTGGAAATTCCGCATTAACATATTGCGGCTAAGGCTGACGGTGTCACCTTTTTTAATAGGCGTTAGCGGCCCGGCTGCCCATACGGAAGCTTCGGGCGTTGTGATTTGTACATAGGTAAAACCACCGGAATCAAAGGTTTCAATTGTGTTGCCAGTCACAATGCTATCATCATGTGCGTCAGCATTTTGTTGCGGTATTGTGTTTTTTGTTGTCGTTGTTTCTGTTGACGTCGCGGTTGTTTTGTCTTCCGTACAGCCTGTTACCATCAGTGTGGCGAGTAGCGCAAAACTGACAAGTCGTTTTGGATTCATAATATGTTCCCTTTTGATATTTTATTTGTACTACTATGGCATGATGATAATAGAAATACGGTAAAAAAGCTGCGAAAATTCGGGTTAATAAATAATCTGACCATCATTTTACCAGGGCAGCTTCATGTCACAAAATACACTCTATTGGCACGATTATGAGACCTTTGGTGTTGATCCGGTACGGGATCGGCCGGTGCAATTTGCCGGAGTCCGCACGGATGAGGATCTCAATATTATCGGTGAGCCGCTAAATATCATGGCCCGACCGGCGCCGGATACCCTGCCGCACCCGATGTCGTCTGTCATTACCGGGATTACACCGCAGCAGGCGCTGGAGCAGGGCATGCCGGAGGCGGAGTTCATTGCCCGTATTCTGAATGAGCTGTCTCAACCGGGGACCTGCGGGGTAGGCTACAATTCAATGCGTTTCGATGATGAGGTGACGCGCAACACCCTCTACCGCAACCTGTACGAGCCCTATGGCCGTGAATGGCAAAACGGCAATTCACGCTGGGATATTATCGATATGGTGCGCGCCTGCCACGACCTGCGCCCGGAAGGTATCGTTTGGCCTAAACGCGAAGATTCCGAACGCAGCAGCTTCAAATTGGAGGAACTCACCGTTGCTAACGGCATTAGTCATGAGCAGGCGCACGATGCCTTATCTGATGTTTACGCCACCATTGCGATGGCGAAGCTGGTTAAAGAGAAGCAGTCGAAGCTGTACGATTTCCTTTACAAACTGCGGCGCAAGAATGAAGTACTCAAGTACATCGACCTGACGGAGATGACGCCGATCCTCCATACCTCCGGGATGTATGGCAGTGACCACGGCAATACCCGCATGGTGGTACCCATTGCCGCTCATCCGACCAACAAGAACAGTGTGATTGTTTTCGACCTGGCCCAGGACCCGAAGTTGCTGCTCGATCTGGGTGCGAAGACGCTGCGCGAACGGCTCTATACCTCGATCGATGATCTACCTGACGGTGTGGAGCGCCCGGCCCTGAAGCAACTCTTCATTAACAAGTGTCCAGTCATCGCGCCCACCTCAACCCTTACTGGTGAGGTGACAAAGCAGCTTAATATCGATCTCATGGCGTGTAAGATGAACCGACAAACACTGCTCGCCGCGCGTAAAGCGATCCAGCAAAAGATCGGCAAGATATTTGAGCCGCGTGAATTTGAACCAGTCAGTGATCCCGATCTGATGATCTATGCCGGCGGTTTCTTTCATGACAAGGATAAGGCGCTCATGAACAGCATCCACAATACCGACCCCGAGGAGCTGGGCACGCAAACCTGGAGCTTCGTTGATAAACGTCTACCGGAGATGCTGTTCCGCTACCGGGCACGCAATTATCCCGAAACGCTCAATACCAATGAGCAAGCTCAGTGGATGGAGCATTGTCGTGCCCGGTTGATCGAGGGCGAGTCTGGCCACTTGAATTTTAAAGATTTCTACGCCGAGATTGAGCAACTGCGGACTGATATGGAACAGGATGAGCACAAGATGATGCTCCTTAATGAAGTGGCGGCGTTTGGTCGCGAACTGGAGTCGTTTATTCAATCATAGACGAGTCAAGCAACAATAAATGGGTTTAACATACTTGAACTCATGCAATTTTGGGGGAGTGCCCCGTTTTGAAAGAACAAGCTTCTACAAAAAAACCATCATCAGGGACAGTAATCGAGAGCACAATTGCTTCTGATATAGTGAATATTGTTCTCTGACACTTATTTTTGATGCATAAAGCATAGCTGTAAACATACACATTTTCACAGCATGTTCTAAACTAGATAAACACGAAGAAATAGTGTCATAACGGGAGGGACTCCATGCGCACAGACTCCAGAAAGAATTATATTATTAGTATCATCGTCCTGCTTTGCTTCAGTGTTTTATTACCGGCAAAGGCTACGCCACCTCATAATGAAATTGTCGTATTTGGCGACAGCCTGTCTGATCCTGGCAATGCTTTTGTCTTACTGGGTCAACAATCGACTGCGCCCTATGCGCTTATTCCCAGTGCGCCCTATGCACGTGGGGGACATCATTTCACTAATGGGGAGACCTGGATCGAACAATTGGCGAAAACGTTAAATAACAATACCGGTCCTGCCTGGCGCGTGCCCCAGGCGTTTTCAAATTATGCCGTCGGTGGCTCGCGCGCCCGGGCAAAGGGTAACATTCATCTCACCACTCAGGTCGGCCTGTTTCTAAGTCAACATAGCCAGATCCCCGAGGATGCCTTGTATGTCGTTTTTATCGGCGGGAACGATCTGCTGGATGCGGCCAACGCTTTATTGCATGATAATACCGGCGTGACCAGTCGGCTGATTATCTATGAAGCCTTACTTGCTGTGCGTGACAATCTTACCGCCTTGTCCGCTACTGGTGCCAGACATTTTCTAATTGTGAATGGGCCGGATGTATCCCTGACCCCCGCTGTGAGTCGATACGGTGATGAGGTTGCCGCGGCCGCAAAATTCTTCTCAACACAATTTAATCTCGGTTTGATTGATGTGGTGATGGATATCAGTGCCATGTTTCCTGTTGAGATCAAACAACTGGATGTTTTTGCACTCTTCAACAGCGTTGTTGCACAAAGTGAGTTGTATGGTTTTGCTGATGTGACAGGTACCTGTATTACCTTCAATGTGAAAGATAATGCCTTCTGTTATCAACCGGATACTTACCTGTTCTGGGACGGGATTCATCCAACCCGTGCCGGCCATGAACTCATCGCTAGCCACGCCTTACAGGTACTAAATGCACCGTAAGTAACCCAGGTTAGAAATGTACAACTAATAAGACATCCATCTTAAATATAAAATATTAGGATGATATTCACTTTATCCGATTTAGAGGAGTGCCCAGTTTTGAAAAAGTAAGACTCTACAATAGGAAATCCATCATTGAAGCAGGTAAGCCAATTAAATGGAAAAGAACTTTATCCCTCGTATTAATTTCAAATAGTAAATCAGAGCTCTTGTGAGCGAGTGAGGGAGGCCAATTCAGCTGTCCCTCGGGAGTAATTGTAGCGGAATGGGAGGTTCTCTCTTTAATACTCCTCCGCACGGCGGCCGCTAACTCCGGCTGATCATCACAGATAAAAATAATTTCAGAATTTATATTTTTAGAACGAGGGTCTATATTGAAAGTTCCAATAATAGTCTGATCTTCACCTACGACTATCGTCTTTGCATGGATGCCCCATCTTGCCTTCTTCACTTCTTTATTAATAAATGAAACGCCAGGGAGAGGCAAAGAAGAGTAGACAGCCACATTCAAGCCATTATTGATATATTGTTTGGATCTTTTGTTAAAGACACTCACGATAGGGCTTGCGTCTGTTGATCGTAGACTGTTTGTCAAAAGGTCGATTTTTACTCCTCGATCTAATAACGTTGTAATCCCTCTGGCGACCAAATCGGTTGGTATAAAATAGGGGTTTTCAACTGTGATTCGATCCCCTTCTGATAACTGGTTCATTCTTTTGTAAACCTCTTTTACGATGTCAGAGTCAAAAATCACATTATCAGAAATGAGGTCCAGGGGATTGGGAACCACATTTGCCAGATGTGGAAGCGGAGTTCTATCACCTATTACATTGAGACTATAATCCACAGGGTTTAATATAGGATTTACATTGGTTCTCAATCTTGGTGGTACAGACGCGATCGTAATATTATGACACTCACCCTGATATTCTTTTCGAAGTTGTTTTTGCCCAATGCGACGCACTTTTGTCCGTAATATCATATCCTTTGGCATAACTGGAAAAAGGGCTTCGGTAAATTTGTCAACTTTCTTATAGTCTTGAAGAGACATATCTCTTTCCGTCGACCTGGATTCATTCTCGGATGTCAATTCCTGAACGAGAAAACTATCCCAGTAACTCTGAAAATTTGACTGCAGCGCCTGTACGATGGGACCTGAAAACCAAATGTCACGGTCGAGAAAATTATATCTTGCGCTTAAATCAAAATATTCAATTCCCACATTTCGCCCGCCTATGATGGCATCTTGTCCATCGATAATAAGAATTTTGCGATGATTTCGGTGATTAAGAAATCCGGGCATAGGAAAGGGGTTGTAGTGTCTGAGCTCAAATTTTCCTTTACCCAGGCGTGAGAGGGTTTCCCCTTCAACGGCCCCCAATTTGGCTGATATGAAAAAGTGATCGACGATAAGGCGTACCTTCACTCCGGAGCGCGCCTTATTTAATAACGCCTGAAGAAAGAGCCTTCCAGCGGGGTCCTTCCATAAATAGAAGTATTCAGCGTCTATGGAAATTTTGGCGGATTGGATGGCCTCTAGGCGCTTCTCGAGAGAGCCCATTCCAGTATTTAACAATTGTACAGAGTGCCGTTCCTGGCTTTTAAACACCGTGGCAGAAGCGATCGAAGAACAGCACAAGAAATTGAAAACTATGAAAAAGATAAGTGAATTACGCATCCTTGGCCATTCCTTTGGGTTATATCGGTTTTAATACCCTACAATCTATCATACCAAGAGCATAATTCCTTAATATAAGAGATAATTCCTCTAAGGCGCTTATTTTATAAACCGACTATCAACCTTGTCGCCGGATATTTATAGTGAAACTACTTCTTTATTCAGTCATCGGTATTTCTGTAATCATTGGCTTATTACTGGTTGTTTTGTCGATGTCTTCACGTAAACAGCCGGAGCTTGGGCTACTCAATGGTCAGTTACGGCCTTGTCCGGCTACGCCGAATTGTGTGTGCAGTGAGCAGCAGGTTGAAGGGGCGTTTGTTGAACCGCTTGGCTATACCAGCACGGCGGATGATGCTTGGCGCAGGATTAAACAGGCTGTTGTTGAGACAGGTGGCGTTGTTTTGATTGAACAGAATGGTTATTTGCATGCCCGTTATGAGACGCCACTTATGCGTTATGTCGATGATATTGAATTGCGGCTCGATGAAAATAAACAGGTGATTCATGTTCGATCGGCATCGCGGGTGGGGCATTCGGATTTGGGCGCGAATCGGAAGCGGGTAGAGAGGATACGGGCAACATTTGACAAGTAAACTCTAGGATATTTAGTGTCAGAGCAAAATAGAAGAGAATTTTGAAATATCCATGACCCTCCCTGCATTCGTTATCACATACAATAAAATACGGGCGGCCTGGGCCGCCCGTCTATGTCAACTACTACTACATGGTACTTAAGGTGCCGGCACCACGTAGCCATCAGTGAACGTTAGCATAAAGGCGACAATCGCGTCTTCTTCGGCATCGGTTAGATTAAGATCACCGAGGAAACTGCTGTCCATGGTATCGGGGATCTCAGGTGCGGGCCAGCAGGTGTCACCAAAACCCGGGTCGAGATTTCCCAGTGCCGGATCGCACACGTCCAGTACGTCGCGGGTATTATAAAAATGGACGACCTGTTTCAAGGTCGCTAACACACCGTTGTGCATATAGGGCGGGGTCAACTCGATATTACGCAGATGCGGGTTCTTGAACTTACCATATTGCTTGGGATCATTAAGGAAACCGCCCAGACCGAGATCGGTGAATGGCGCACCAACCAGGGCAAAGATTTCCCGGTTTTCCGGCAGGCCGATATTGTGGTACTTGAAGTCGGTAAACAATACACGTTGCTTACCACCGAGCTTGGCAGTATGGCAATGGGCACATTTGGCGTTACCCGAGAACAGCGCCCGACCTTGCTCTTCCTGTGGTGTGAAGCTCGCGCGCCCAGCTTGTACCTCATCGAACTTCGAGGTGAATGGTGAGAAAAACTCCGTGCCCTCGAAGGCCGCGATCGCCTCTGCCATACAGTCATAGGATGCTTCGACGTTTCCCGGCAAAAAGGCATCTGGGCCACACACGTCTTCGAACTTGGCCGCATAATCAGACGCTTGGATCTTGCCGATCACCTGTCCTTTGGTGGTGTTGTTCATCTCGAC